>CBFGOB010000112.1:0-7968 GCA_965650215.1 uncultured bacterium
GTTTGCCTCAAGCGACGAGCGCTTCCGCGATGCCAAGCCCAGCCCGGTCCGGGGCGAGGCCCCGGCGAACTGGCTGGCCCAGCCGCCGACCCAGTTCCGCCTGCTCAATTACCGTTTCGGCGAGAGTGGCAGGGGCGAGGTCTGGGTCACCATCGCTTCCGGCGGGGTGCTCGAGAACGTGAACCGCTGGCTGCAGCAGTTCGATCGGGAGCCGCTTGATGAGGCGGGCTTCAAGCAGCTCCGAACCCTGCCGATCGCCGGGGGCGAGGGCGTGTGGGTCGAGACGACCGGCAAATACGCAGGCATGGGCGCTGAGGCGAAATCCGATTACGGCCTCGCGGGTGTGGTGGCCTTGATCGATGGCAAGCTGTTGACGGTCAAAATGGTCGGTCCGGAGGCGGAGGTGGCTGCGGCCAAGGCCGATCTGGATGCCTTTTCCCGATCCCTCCGCTTCGTTGATTGAGTCCCAGCAGATGCACGCATGAATTCCACCGATTCCGATTCACCCAAAGCCTTTTCATTTGGAAAGCGGCTGTTCCAGTTCTTTTCGGGCTTTGGTCTGGCGACGGTGCTGTTGCTGCTGATGGGGTTGCTGACCTGGTTTGCAACCCTTGAGCAGATCGACAACGGCCTTTACGCGACACTCAACAAGTATTTCCACTGGAAGTCCCTGGTGCTGCTGCCCGAGATCAAGGGCAAGCTGGTGCCCCTGCCTTTGCCCGGCGGTTACTGGGTGGGGGCCCTGCTCCTGCTCAATCTGATCCTTGGCGGAGTGATCCGGGCGCGCAAGGGATGGAAGCATATCGGCAATTTGATCGCGCATTCAGGCATCATCCTGATGCTCGTCGCGGGCGGGGTGGCCCACCACTTTTCCGAGCGCGGCAACATGGCGGTATCGGAAAAGGGATCGAGCAACACGGCCGAGGATTATTTCGAGTATGTGGTCGAGCTGGTCGAAGTCGACAGCGCGGGCAAGCCGGGGATGATCCATGTCATCCGTGGCAATCACCTGACCGACCTGCGCGACGGCCGCAGCCGCGTCTTCCGTTTTCCGGATCTGCCCTTTGCCGTCGAGATCGCGGGTCATCTGGAAAATGCCGTGCCGGTGAACATCCACGAGCGCGCACCGCAACAGGGCGAGAAAGAGGTGGACGGATACTACCTGCTGGCGCGCAAGGGAGAGGTCGAGGCCGAGCGCAATGCGGCCGGTTGTTACGCGCGCCTGGTGCACGCGGATGGCAGCAAGTCGGCCCCCTTCATCCTCAGCGGAGCCGCTTTCCATCCTCACAGCTTCAAGGATGGAGGACGCGTGTTCGTGCTCAACATGCGCAAGCGCCTGTGGCCGATGCCATTCACGCTGCACCTCGACGAATTCACCGCCGAGTTCCATCCGGGCACGATGCGTCCGGCGAAGTTCGTCAGCAAGGTCACGCGGGTCGAGGGTGGCAGCGAGGCCAAGGTGACGATCCAGATGAACGAGCCGATGCGCTACGAGGGACTGACCTTCTATCAGGCCAGCTATGGCCCGCCCGGGGCGAAGCCCGGTGAGCCGATGTATTCGGTTTTCGAGGTGGTGCGCAACCCTGCCGACAAGTGGCCCGAATACAGCCTTTACATCGTCGCCTTCGGCATGCTCGTCGCCTTCCTGATCAAGCTCGTGCTTTTCCTCATCGGCCAATCCCGCAAACGTTCATGACAAGTTCCCGTTCCCTCATCGGCCGCTGGGTGGCGGCCGGGCTGGCCTTCCTGGCATTGATGCTGGCGGGCTATCAACTCGTGCTCGACAACATGCCCAAGGGCGAGGTGCGGGTGATCGACGGTTACCGACCGTGGCCCGAGGACATCGTGCGCCTGGCCGAGACCTTGCCGGTCCAGGACGGCGGGCGGATCAAGCCGCTTTCCACCTATGCCGGGTTCACGATGCTGAGGTTGCATGGTGCGCGGTCGATGAAGGTGCAGGACGAGCAGGGTCAGATCACCAAGCTGAAGCCGACCGAGTGGCTGCTCGATACCCTGTTCAGGCCGCAGTTCGCCTACAAGCTGCCATCGTTCCGCGTCGACAACGCGACCGCGCTGGAGGCGATCGGCGTGAAGCCGCGCGGCCGCCGCGACCGTTACAGCTACGAGGAGATCGAGGCGGGTCGCGCGAAACTGCAGGAGCTTTCCGGGGTCTATCAGGCGATCGACAGCAAGGTGCGCGATCCGATGCAGACGCAGATTGTCGATCTCGCGTCGAACCTCAGCACCTACGAGTCCCTGTTCGGGTATTTCACGTTCGCGCGCAACGGGGTGGTTCTGGCTGACGCGACGGGTGGCAAGGAAAGCAAGCGCGCCGACATGAGTGCGGTGATGGCGACCGCGCCCCAGCTGCGCGAGTTCCTCCAGCAGAGCCATGCCAAGGGCGGTGAGATGCACCCGAGCCT
The DNA here is from genome assembly GCA_965650215.1 of uncultured bacterium. Lineage (GTDB taxonomy): Bacteria > Verrucomicrobiota > Verrucomicrobiia > Verrucomicrobiales > Akkermansiaceae > Luteolibacter. The sequence goes on from CBFGOB010000112.1 coordinate 2,424, forward strand.
GAAGGTGATTTTCAACCAGATCCTCGACGGGGCGAATTTTTCCAAGTTCGGGATTTTTCTGTTTCCTCCGCTGCACGCCGACGAGGGCAAGTGGAACAGCGCCGGCGAGCTGATCATGGGCGTGATGAGCGGCAGCATGCACGATCCGGAATCGAGGACGCGCGACATCGGCATGCTCGAAAAGCTCGCGCGCTCGACGGCGGATCCGGCGGCGTTCCGTGCGGGATTGGTGGCCTTGCATGAGAACCTCGACGCGCGGACTGCCGAACGTCAGGAAGCCCGGTTTGTCGCTTTGGAAGCCACCTACTACCGAAAGGATTTCTTCATGAATGCCCTGGTGCTGTTCCTGATCGGCGTGCTGTCGATGCTCGCGATGTGGGTGTTCGGCGGATCGCTGCCTGGCAGGGTCAGCTACTGGATCACCGTGCTGTGCACGACGGCTGGAACCGTGTATTGCATCACGGCGATCGTGATCCGTTGTGTGATCATGCAGCGTCCGCCAGTGGGCAACCTGTATGATACGATCATTTTCATCGGTGCCACGGCAGCCCTCACCGCCTTGTTGGTCGAATGGATGACCCGCAAGCGCTTTGCGCTCGCGATCGGGCCGGTGCTCGGTACGGCGCTGGTCATCCTCGCGCGCCGCTACGAGGTTGGTGACGCGCAGGACCACATGGATCCATTGGTGGCGGTGTTGGATTCCAACTATTGGCTGACGACCCACGTGATCACGATCACCTTCGGCTATTCCGCCGGGCTGCTTGCGGCCTTCCTTTCGGCGGCCTATGTCCTGATGCGCGGCCTGGGGCTTGATGATGGTCAACCGGCGATGCGCCGGGCGCTGACACAAGTTGTTTATGGCATGATCTGCTTCACCTTGTTCCTGTCCTTGGTTGGCACGGTTTTGGGCGGGATTTGGGCCAACGACTCATGGGGCCGCTTTTGGGGTTGGGATCCCAAGGAGAATGGCGCGCTGATGATTGTGCTTTGGACCTTGGCGATCCTGCATGCGCGGCTCGGCGGCTACATCCGGGAATGGGGGATTCATCTGGCATCGATGTTCACCGCGGTGGTGGTGACGTTTTCGTGGTGGCACGTCAATTTCCTCGGGGTGGGGCTGCACAACTACGGGTTCACCACCGGCAAGGACGCGATCTGGATGTTCTACATCGCGATTGGCGTGCTGATCGGCTTCGGCTTTGTGGCCGCTGCCGTGGCCAAGGCACAGAAGCGGGGGTGAGGTGCTGTAAGGGCCGGATTTGCCCGAGTGCCGTCCGTGGCAGGGGCAAAAGGAGCGGATCATTTCACAAGGAATGGTTTGAGCGCCGCCCCGGGTTGGATCAGATTGGCACCGGTTGATGAGTATTGGTTCATGTTCCTGCCGTTTGGCTGGGATTCCCATTGAGTGCCAGTCCGCGTTCAGCCTCAACGTCCGAATACCTTGTGCGACGGTCATTCCACACGCACACCACACCATTCCAAAACCCATCCGATCATGAGCAAAACCACCGACCATATTTCCGAAGTCATCGATTCCGTATCGCGCCGCAATGCCGGCGAGCCCGAGTTTCTTCAAGCGGTGCGGGAGGTGTTCGAGTCGCTGGCTCCGGTGCTCGAGCAGAAGCCTCAGTATGCCGAGCACCGCATTCTTGAGCGTATGGCGGAGCCGGAGCGCCAGATCGTGTTCCGGGTGCCATGGGTGGACGATGGCGGGGTGGTGAGGGTCAACCGTGGTTTCCGCGTGCAGTTCAACAGTGCCATCGGGCCCTACAAGGGGGGGCTGCGGTTTCACCCGAGTGTGAATCTTGGCATCCTCAAGTTCCTCGGTTTCGAACAGGTCTACAAGAACTCGCTCACTTCGCTGCCGATGGGCGGAGGCAAGGGGGGATCGGACTTCGATCCGAAGGGCAAGTCCGACGCCGAAGTGATGCGATTCTGCCAGAGTTTCATGACCGAATTGGCGCGGCATGTGGGTGCGGATACCGACGTGCCCGCGGGTGACATCGGTGTGGGAGCGCGGGAAATCGGCTTCCTGTTTGGCCAATACAAGCGGCTGCGCAACGAGTTCACCGGTGTGCTGACGGGCAAGAGCCTCAACTGGGGCGGATCGCTGATCCGTCCGGAGGCCACCGGTTACGGCGCGGTTTATTTCGCCCAGGAAATGCTTGCGACTGCCGACGAATCGATCGAGGGCAAGCGCTGCGTGATTTCCGGCTCGGGCAATGTCGCCCAGTACACGGTGGAAAAACTCATCCAGCTCGGTGCGGTGCCCCTGAGTCTATCGGATTCACACGGCACGATTTACGATCCTGAGGGCATTGATGCGGAGAAGCTCGAATACGTGAAGCACCTCAAGAATGTCCGCCGCGGGCGCATCCGCGAATACGCGGACCAATTCGGCGTCGAATACCGCCCGGACGCCAATCCGTGGAGCATCCCCTGCGATTGCGCCTTCCCGTCCGCGAGCCAGAACGAGCTCGACGGCAACGATGCCAAGGCCCTTCTTTCCAACGGCTGCCGTTTGGTTTCGGAAGGGGCGAACATGCCTTCCACTCCGGAGGCGGTGGACATGTTTCTCGAGGCCGGTATTTTCTACGGCCCCGGCAAGGCCGCCAATGCCGGTGGGGTCTCGACCTCGGGGCTGGAAATGTCCCAGAACTCGATGCGCCTCAATTGGAGCCGCGAGGAAGTGGACTCCCGCCTGCGGGAAATCATGGTCAACATCCACCGCAACTGCCGGGAAACCGCCGAGGCTTTCGGCATGCCCGGAAACTACGTCGCCGGGGCCAATATCGCCGGATTCGTCAAGGTGGCGGACTCGATGATCGACCAAGGCGTGGTTTGAGCCATGTCTGATGATTCCCAACCCGTGGCCACCACCGGCTGGCCGGCCCTCGATGAGGTTCTTTGCGGCATCCGCCCCGGAGACAACATCGTCTGGGCGGTCGATCGGATCGAGAACTACCGCAAGCTGGTCATTCCTTATGAGGAAGCCGCCCGTCGGAGCGGCCGCCGCCTGGTGTATTTCCGCTTTGGTCCGGATGAGCCGCTGCTCGATGCCTCCAACGGCGTTGAAATCCATGAGGTTGACCCTTCGGTGAGCTTTGAAGGCTTCGTGCGCGCCGTGCATGCGGTGATCGAGGCTTGCGGGCCGGGTGCGGTCTATATTTTCGACTGCATCACCCACCTAGGGGATGCGTGGCTTTCCGACCAGGCGCTGGGAAATTTTTTCATGCTTACCTGCCCGCGCTTGCGCGATTTGCAGACGATTACCTATTTCGCCATCGAGCGTGAACGCCATTCGATCCACGCGCTCGGGCCGATCCGCGAAACGACCCAGTTTTATCTGGAGGTGTTCACCGTCGAGTCGAAGTTCTACATCCGGCCGGTGAAGGTGCAATACCGGTCACTGGCGGTGATGGACACCATCCACGTCGAAGACGGCTCGCGGTTGCTGCCGGTGGAGGAAAGCGCCACGCTCTCCCAGATCCTCTCCCAGACGCGCTGGCCGCGCCGCTTGCGTGACCGCCGCTTCGGCTACTGGGCCCGCATGTTCCAGCAGCTTGACCGCGTGATGGACGAGAAGGCCAATGGCAGTTGTTCGCCCGAGACTGAGGGCGACATGCTCGCACAACTGCGGCGTGCGTTCCGTGTCCATCGCTCCGGCATCTCGCAGCTCGCCGAGCAATGGCTCGCCATCGAGGACTTCGACGCCATCCGCCAGCGTCTCATCGGCGTTGGCTCCATCGGCGGCAAGGCACTCGGCATGATTGTGGCCCGGGCGATTCTTCGCGTCCGGGCGCCCGACCTGGCCGCCCGCCTTGAAGTGCACGATTCGTTTTTTGTCGGGGCCGAGGTTTTCATCAGTTTTCTTGTCCAAAACGGCGTCTGGTGGATCCGTGACCGGCAGAAGCGGCCGGAAACCTTTCTCAAGGACCTCGATGAGGGCCGCCGCCGCATCCTTGCCGGGGAATTCCAGCGCGATGTCGTGCTGCAGTTCGAGAGCATGCTGGATTACTTCGGGGAAAAGCCGTGCATTGTCCGTTCCAGTTCCATCCTTGAGGACGCGCGCGGCAACGCGTTCTCCGGCAAGTATGAAAGCGTCTTCCTGTCCAACCGCGGTTCGCGTGAGGAGCGCTTGGCCGCGCTGTTGGATGCGATCCGCACCGTGTACGCCAGCATCCTCGACGCGGAAACCCTGCTCTACCGGAAATCCCGCGGGCTGCTTGAAAGCGAGGAGCGCATGGCCCTGCTGGTCATGCGTGTCTCGGGTGCCCAGCGCGGCCGTTATTTTTTCCCACAGGCGGCGGGCGTCGGCCTTTCCTACAATCCCTATCGCTGGCACCCCGACATTGATCCGGAAGCCGGTGTCGTGCGACTGGTCTTTGGCCTGGGCACCCGCGCCGTGGACCGGTCCGATGACGACTACACCCGGCTCGTTTCGCTCAGCACGCCACAGCGGCGCCCCGAATCCTCCCTCGACGACCAGCTCGACCATTCGCAGCGTCGCATGGATGTGATCGACCTCCAGGGCAGCGGGCTTGTCTCGCTGCCGGTTGAGGAAATCGTGCCGTCCTGCGGTGATTTTCCGCTCGACCACTTCATCGACCGTTATGAGGAAACCATGCCTTGGGTCACCTTCAACGGACTCATCAGGCACGGTGGCGTCATCGCCGACTTGAAGCGCATGCTCCACGAGCTTGCGGCTGCCTATCAGCAGCCCGTCGACACCGAGTTCACCATCAACTTCCTGCCGGATGGCAGCCATCGCATTCACCTCCTGCAGTGCCGCACCTTCCAGATCGGCAAGACCGCGACCCACGGCGGGGTGGATCCCGCCACGGTGCCGGGACACCGCGTGCTGGAAGCCCGTGGGGCGGTCATCGGCCTCGGCCGCGAAGTCCCGCTTCATGACATCCTATACGTGCCCACCGCCGCCTATGCGGCGCTTTCCGATCCCGAGCGCCATCGCGTGGCGAAACTGATCGAAAAGCTTGTTCAGAAACACGACCCCGCCCGCAACCTGATCCTCATCGGTCCCGGCCGCTGGGGGACCAGCAGTGCTTCGCTGGGCATTCCCGTGCGCGCCGGTCGCATTGCCATGGCGTCTGCCGTTTGCGAGGTGGTGGCGATGCACGGCAGCCTGATTCCAGATGTCTCGCTCGGCACGCATTTCTTCAACGACCTGGTTGAGCACGACCTGCTGTATCTTGCCTGCTTCCCAGGAAGGCCGGGCAACGGCATTGATGAAACGTGGCTGCTGGAGGCTCCAAGCCTCACCTCGGCGCTCGCCCCAGAAGACCACGCATTCCACGATGTCGTGCGCTGGATCGCCGCGGGCGATCTTACGCTCCATGCGGATCCATTTCACCAAACCGCGGTGATCCGTCGCAACTGAGGGGCATTGCGCACGAGGGGGACCGGGAATCTGGAGCGTCCCGATGGTGCATGCGGTGCGGTTCGTTCGATAGAACGAGGGGGCGGGGAGATGGCTCTTCATCAAAGATTGGGGACACAGGGTCAGAGATGAACAATGAGCCCCATG
>CBFGOB010000113.1:0-7961 GCA_965650215.1 uncultured bacterium
TGCCATGCTATGGGCCGGGCCGGGCGTGCTTTCCCGTCTGAGTGCGCAGGAAGGCATGGCGGGAGAGGAATTGGGCCGTCGTCAGGCCCTGCTGGAGGAGGCTGCCGAGCTCATGCGCAAAGGGGAGGAGTCGATGGCAGGGCAGCGTTTCGATCATGCGCTGGAGGCGTTTGCGGGCGTGCGGGAGATGCTGCCCAAGGCGCCGATGACGGCAGAGCTTCTGGACAAGGCGACGGCGCGCTACGTCGACGCGTCACTGGCCCAGGCGGAACTGCAAGTGCAGGCCGGAGATCTGAAAGGAGCCAAGGCCTTGGTCGAGCGTGCCTTGAGCAAGGAAGTGGCTCCCGGCCACCCGGCAGCGACCGCGATGCTGGAGCAGTTGAATGATCCGGTGCGCCACAATCCGGCGATGAATCTCGGGCATGCGGAACAGGTCGAGCAGGTGGTGGAGCACTTGGTCAAGGCGGAGGGGGCGATCGCCTTGGGCCGCTATGACATGGCGGACGAGCAGTTTCGTGAAGTGCTCCGGATCGATCCCTTCAACGTCACCGCCCGCAGGGGCCTGGAGCAGGTCATCCGGCTCAAGGACCCGCAAGCGGCTTTTGATCAGACCCGGGCCGAGTTGCTGATGGAGGTCGAACGCGGGTGGCAGTTGCCGATGGCGGATCTCGAGAAGCTGGTCTTGCCGGCAGACGGCACGCAGCCTGCCCAGGCGGCGGGTCTGGTCCAGATCGGCGAGAAGCTCAATCGCATCGTGATCCCGCAGATCGCGATGGAGCAGACCACCTTGTCGGAGGCGATCGATTTCCTGCGGGTCGTGTCGGTGCGTGAGGACACCCTGACCTTGGATCCCGAGTCCCGCGGGGTGAATTTTTCGATCAACCTCGGGCCGGTGGATGCCGATCCGGCGAAGCAGATCCTCGCCAAGCGCTTCGATTTGCAACTGAGGAACGTGCCGATTGCCCAGGTGCTCAAATACATCACCGAGCTCACCGGCACGATCTATCGGGTCGACGACTACTCGGTGAGCATCGTCAAGGTCGGTTCGGCGGACGAGATGATTGCCAGGACCTACCGCGTGCCGCCGGATTTCGTGAGCAGCCTGAGCGGCAGTGGCCAGCCTCAAGCGGAGAAGGATCCCTTCGGCGACAACGACAGTCAGACCGGCTTGCTGCCGGTGCGCTTGGGGGTCAAGGAGCTGCTGATCCAGAAAGGGGTGTCGTTTCCCGGGGATGCCAGTGCCAGCTACAGTCCCGGTTCCGGGTTGCTGCAGGTGGTCAACACGGCCCAGAACCAGGACATCATCGCGCAGCTCATCGATCTGGTGAAGAACACCGAGCCTGTGGCGGTGAAGGTCGAGGTCAGGATCCTCAAGGTCCAACAGACCAATCTCAAGGAGTTGGGGTTCGACTGGTTGCTGAACCCGCTCGATCTGGGCCAGGGAGTGGTCGGCGGTGGGGGAACGACGGGCAACCAGGGCGGGCGTGTGGTGGGTGATTTTTCGCCGACGATTCCAATGCCCATCGATCCGACGGCGGCGGCAAGCGGGGTGATCACCAGCGGTTTGCGTTCCGGGTCGCAGATCTACAACGGCAATACGATCGACAGCCTGATCGCCAGCCCCAACCGCGACACCCAGAGGATCCGCTCCGCACCCGGTATCTTTTCCCTGAGCGGCGTCTTCTCCGACGGGGCGGCCCAGTTGATCATGCGCGGCCTCGATCAGAAAAAGGGCGTGGATCTGATGGCGACTCCCTCGCTGGTGACCCGCAGCGGTCAGTCGTCGAAAGTGTCCTTGGCCCGCGAATTCATTTACCCGACCGAATACGATCCGCCTGAGTTGTCGGGTGCCAACGCGGGTTCCCAATTGGTAACCCCGGCCCATCCTTCCGCATTTGAAACCAGAGAAGTCGGTATTTTCCTCGAGGTCCTGCCGGTGGCCGACGAGCAGAAGCGTTATATCGATCTCACGCTGATGCCCGAGATGGTCGATTTCGACGGCTTTGTGAATTTTGGCAGCCCGATCTCGACGATCGTGCAGAATGCTTTGGGAATTGAAGAGCGCTTGCCCCTGACGGAGAACCAGATCCTGATGCCGGTCTTCAGTACCAAGCGTGCGGGCACGCAGCTGACGGTTGCGGATGGGGCGACGATCGCCTACGCGGGCCTGCTTTCGGAAAGCATCGTCACTGCCAACGACAAGGTGCCGGTCCTTGGAGATGTGCCGATCCTCGGCAGGTTGTTTCAAACGACCGCCGATGCGCCCGACAAGACCGCGATTGTGTTTCTCGTCCATGTCGAGCTGATCGATCCGACCGGTAGGCCGTATCGTGAAGTGGTCAGCCCCTGATCCAACCCCGAGCCCATCTGATGCCCCAAAGCGAGCCGGAGCGCTACAACCTGGATGAGATGCTCGACCGCCTGAAAGGGCGGTCCCAGGATTCGTCCGCGGATGAGGGGCAATGGGTCACGCGTCCCGACGGGACCAAGGCGCTGCGGGTCCGCAAACGGAAGCGGCGCACCGAGCAGCCGCACAAGGAGCAGCAGCGGCGGAGGCGCGTGCTGCAGGTGACGGTCGCGCTCGTGGCTTTGTTGCTCATCGTGCTCGGTTTGGGATGCCTGACCATTTATGTGAACAGTCCGCCCTTCCGCAACAGCGTGGTGAGCAAGATCGCCTGGGCGACGGGTGCGGATGTCGAGCTCAAGCAGTTTCGCATGAATCCCTCTGGAGCGAATGCGGGGGCTTTGGATTTGAACTGGCCGGGTGGCAATGTGCTGCAGTCCGCCTCCTTGCGTCTGCTGCAGGCTGACGTTTCGCCGATGAGTTATTTCGGGGCATCGATCGGCGGGCAGGAATTGGATGCCGCCACGGCCAGCCTGGTCCTGCGTTCGCCCGATCCGAAACTACCGTCCACGACCTGGCCCGAGGCATCGGGCGGGTCTCCCGCGCGCTTCAGGCAATGCGGGGCCAAGCAGTTCACGCTGTTGATGCAGGGTGCCGGCGGGGCGGCACTCCGCCTGAGCGGATCTGAGGCGATGTTCATCGCGCCCAAGCAGGGCAATCCGGCCCAGCTGATCCTGTCCAAGGGGGATTTGCAGGTTCCCGGCTGGAGCCGTTTGCAATTGGATCGCGCCCACATCGAATTTCACGGGCCCAAGGCGGAGCTGGTGGGGCTGCGAGTGAATTACGGTTCGGATGTCAAGGGACTGCTGGACCTGAGCGGTTGGGTGGCACCTTACGAGTTGCAGAAGCCGTCCGTCCTGCGTCTGGGAGCGGAGGGTTTCCTGTGGCCGGGAATTGCCGGAGAGGATTTCGGCAACCTGTTTGGCGGCAGGGTGGATGCCGCCCCGGATCTCGCTTCGAATGAATTGGTGCTGGGTTTCGGCTCCCGGGCTTCGACCACGCTGCGCTTCGGTTTCCGCGGGACCTTGGGTCAAGCGTTTCGCCTGAAAAACCTCCCCTTCCTCTATGGCTTGGCGCAAACGCTTGAGGATGAGTGGTATTCCCAGCCCGAGTTCGACGATGTGGTGGCTGGCGTCATCACGCGGACCGCGGCGCAGACCCGCGTGGACCAGATCGAGCTGTCCAGCAAGGGCCGGATGGTCGTCAAGGGCGACTTGGCCCACGATCCCCAGGGCCGCTTGTCCGGGCGTTTGCAGGTGGGTGTGGCCCACGGCATGATCAAGGCTTCCGAAAACCGTGTGCTGGACCGGATGTTCGGCCCGCCCCGCGAGGATTACCGCTGGGTCGAGCTTGAAATCGGCGGCAACGTCAAGGCCCCCAGCGACAATTTCGGCAAGCAATACGAAGCCGCTTTGGCGTCGATGAAGGACGAGCCGTTGATGGATTCCGCCATCGATGCGCCGAAGACCTTCGAGGAGCTGACGCGACCCCGCTGAGCGGATTTTGCGGTGCGCGTCCGGTGCGGGCGCAATGATGCCGGATGGCTGCCTTCAGCGTGTGATTTTTTTCAGAACGAAGTGGCATTTTGGCGGTTGATGGTTCAGAGTAATCAACGGGTAGGACATGTGAAAGTGTCACCCGTTGAATCCTAACCAGAACCAAAATCATGCAAACTGCCAACGTCAACCTGCCGATTACCGTCACCGTGAGACATGAATCCGTGACGGATGCCCTCCGCGACCATGCGCATCGCAAAATTGAAGGGCTCCATCTCGATTACCCCCGGATCATCGAGGCCAAGGCAATTCTCGACGTCCAGAAAAACCGCCACATTGCGGAAATCATTTTGTTTTGCGCCAATCACATCACGATTGAAGCCCACACCGAGGGCACGGACATGTATGCGGCACTTGACGAGACCATCGACAAGATCGCCCGCCGCATGCGCAAGCACAAGACCCGCTTGCTGAAGAAGAACCGCCCCCATCGCAATGCGTCGATCCGGCACCTTGACGAGCGCTACTTCACCGAGGAGGCCCTTGATCACCCGGAGGAATCCGAAATCGATCCCGAACCCTACATCATCCACAAGGACAACTATGCGGTGCGGACGATGTACAAGGAGGATGCGATCATGCAGCTCGAGCTTTCGGACCGGCCCTTCGTGCTTTACAAGAGCGCCCGCCGCGGCTGCCTGACGATCATCTACCGCCGCAAGGACGGGGAATACGCAGCGATCGACATCCAGAGCTGAGCGGGGTCCTGGGCCCCGAGGCCTGTGGTTCGGGTCGGGTCCCGGGCCGTCCATCCCTCCCCAAGCCGTCCGGAGCCTCATCCGGGCGGCTTTTTTGATGTGGAACACGGCCGGATGCGGCCTGAATTTGAGGCAACTCCCCGCTTTACAAGGCTGAAATCGGCACCCATAGTCCCGCGCCCATGACTCTTGCTGCAATCGATTGGCTCTCCATTGGCATCAACCTTATGTTGGTGGCGTTTGTGATCGTCTGCTTGCTGATGACCTTGCTGATCCTGATGCAACGTCCCAAGCAGGAAGGTCTGGGCGCTGCCTTCGGCGGCGGTGTGACCGACCAGGTGTTCGGTGCTCGCACGACGAATGTCCTGCAGCGCGGCACGGTCTATCTCGGTTCCCTGTTTTTCTTGCTCGCCTTGGGTCTTGCGATTCTGATCGGCCGCCAGAACAAGCAGGCCAAGCTGCTTGAGGATACGGCTCCACCGGCGGAAGTCCAGCAAACGGCTGAAGAAAGCCCGGCAGTGCCGCAGGAAACAAGTGCACCGAAGTCGCTGGCGGAAGAACTCCCGGTGGATGAGCCTGCGGGCTCCGAGGTTCCCGCGGAAACGCCTCCGGCAACTCCCGCGGAAACCGCTCCGACCGCTCCTGCGGAAACCGCTCCGGCAACTCCTGCGGAAACCGCTCCGACCGCTCCGGCTTCCGGCGACGTTTCGTCAGACCAGCCGCAGCAACCGTGACGCTTTCCGGGCGTGAGTGACCCCGCCCATGTTGCCGAGCAATTGCCGATCTGGAGCCGTGTGACGGCATTTCCCGAGGCCCCCGGCGGATACGGCTGGATGGACCCCAAAGGGCGCATTCACGAGCTTGGCTCGATGGAGGGCTTGATTGCTTGTCTCGCTCGGGACCGCAGGGCCGAATTGGTGCTGGTGTGGACGCCGTCGTCCGGGCGCATGATGCTTCCCGAAGCGCTTGAGGGGGCGGAAGTCGCGGTCCGTGAGGCGCGCCGCAAACGGCTGGAGCAGGATTGCTTCCGGGGTCGCGTCGCGATGGGCTTGGCGGCCCTTTGGATGGCATGGCTTGTGGTCATGACCTGGCTGGGCGAGTGGCATCTGGCGTCGCATCGCAGCGGGTTCGAGCTGTGGCGGGAGCTTGCGCGGCAGCTCGGGTCATCGATGTCGTTGGGATTGGGGCTCTTGGGATTTGGCGTTCTGGGTTTCATTCCCTGGTATCAGGCGAAAAAGCGTCTGGCTGAACTGCAGCGGGCGGCAGGTGAGGTTGACGCTTCGCCGGGGTCCTTGCTGCGCTTCGAGACCTGGTTGGACTTGCAGAAGGCACCGTTCACCAAAGTGCTGGCGGCGCTGATCGTGCTGGTGGGTCTGGCGCAGTGGCGGTCGGACGATGCGATTGGGGCCGCCGGTCTGGTGAAGGAGGCTTATCGTCATGGCGAATGGTGGCGCCTGTTCACGGCACCGTGGTTGCATGGCCATTGGCTTCACCTGCTGATGAATGCCAGTGCGTTGTGGTATCTCGGAAAGCGTGTGGAAGTGTTCGCCCGCTGGCCGCACCTGCTGATGGTGTTTGTGTTTTCCGTGATGATCGGGGGCCTGAGTTCCGTCCGATGGATGGAGGGTACCAGCGTCGGGGCCTCGGGAGCCCTGATGGGCTGGCTCGGGTTTTTGCTGGTGTTCGAGTCGCTGCACCCGCGCTTGGTGCCGCTGAGTGCCAGACGGCGGCTTCTGGCGGGCCTGCTGCTGACCGGGCTGATCGGATTGCTCGGCTACCGTTTCATCGACAATGCGGCCCATGCGGGCGGTTTGGTGGCGGGCATGGGTTACGCGCTGGCGGTGTTCCCCCGCTCCAGTTCCTGCGATGGGCCGCGGGTGATGCGGAGGGACCGGATCGCCGGTGGCTTGGCCGCCTTGATCCTGGCCGCTTCGGCGGCGGCGACACTGATGCGTTTGGCGCCCGGATGGTAGGATCTGCACGGCTGATTGGAAGGGATGGGTAGTCATTGCCGAGGTTTCTCCCGAGACTTCCGCCACAATCCCCCCCATCATGACCTCCATCAAATCCACTCTGGCGAGCCTTGTCGCAATAGGCGCCATGTCGTCTGTCACCATCGCAGGAGCCGTGGAAGCTCCGATCGTGATGCCGGAAAGCCGCGCCGCCGATGCCTTTGCCGATGCCCGCCGTCCGATCAGCAATCCGACCTTGTTCGATCTGGCGCTGCCGACGACCAATGTTCATCCGATTTTCCTTCATCATCGTTTGCCTGACCGGATCAGCACCACGGGGGCAGACCTTGCCTTGGGCGGCGACGTGCAGCGCAGTTCGAAGTCGCGCTCAACGAGCGCCTCTCGATCGTCGCGACCAAGGACGGCTACGTGGACATGAACCCGGACAACACGCTCACCAAATCCGAGGGCTTCGCCAACCTCGGGGCGGGCATGAAGCATGCATTCATTCTCGATCCCGCTTCCGGCACGGCGCTGAGCGGCACGGCAACGTTCGAACTGCCCACCGGCAACAGCGAAGTGCTCCAGGGCGAAGGAGACGGCGCGCTCAACCTGATCCTCTCCGGCCTTCAGTTGAAGGATGAGTGGCAGTTTGCCGGAGCTGCCGGCTTGCAAGCGCCCCTTGGCAACGAGCAGTCGATGGAGTTGTGGATGAGCGCCCACGCGAGCTACGAGGTGTGCGAGCGCTTCATCCCGCTGCTTGAGCTCAACTGGTTCCGCGTCCTGGACAATGGCGACGGCAGCGGCAATTTCCCGGCGCAGGCCGGTGGCGGCGTGCCGGCCATCATTGAATTCGAAGGTGGGGACCTCTTCAACCTCGGTGCCTTGAATGCGGTGGCCAATCGCGATCTGGTCACCGCGGCGGTCGGTTTCCGTTCGCGCCTCGGCGAACAGGTGGATGTGGGGGCCGCCTATGAGGTTCCTCTGACCAACGATGAGGACAGCCTGATGGAAGACCGCATCACCCTCGACCTGGTTTGGAAATTCTGAGTATCGTTTGGAGTACGGTTGCTTGAAAGCCCGGGGCGCATGCTCCGGGCTTTCCCTTTTTCGAACACGATCGCACTGGCGTGTCGAGATCCTCCGCTCCTGCGGCGATCGGGGCCGGGTGGCTCAGGGCTTCAGCATCTTGGCATGGCGGGCGATGTCGATTTGCCAGGCCCTGACGTTGAAGCGTGCGCGTCCACGGGTTTTGAGTTTGTTCAGCTCCTCGTTCAGCGCTTCGCCAACGGCCTTGTGTCCGAGCACGAACTGGCGATTGCGCTGGCCCGTGAGGGCGGCATGGGGGTGA
>CBFGOB010000114.1:0-7898 GCA_965650215.1 uncultured bacterium
CCCCTGAACTATTTTCCATCACACCCACCCCACCATTCATTCACCCACCATCACTACTTATGATCCAACACATCAAGAGACTGCTCGGCATCGGCAAACCCGACCCGATGCGAGGCAACAGCCTGATCGTCAATGTCGAAAAACTCGAGCGCCGCGTCGCGTTGCTCGAGGACGGCGTTCTGGAGGAATACACCGTCGAGCGCGAGGGTGACCAGAACATCGTCGGCGGCATTTTCAAGGGACGCGTCAAGAACATCGAGCAGGGCCTCAAGGCGATGTTCGTGGACATCGGCCTGGACAAGAACGCCTTCCTGCATTTCTGGGATGCGATTCCAGCGGCTCTGGATTCCGGCTTGGAGGAGATCCAACGCACCAGCAAGAAAAAGAAGAAGATCCAGAAAATCACCTCGAAGGACATCCCGAGCATCTATCCTGTGGGTTCCGAGATCGTGATCCAGGTCTCCAAAGGACCGATCGGCACCAAGGGGCCGCGCGTGACAACCAACATCTCGCTGGCTGGCCGCTACCTGGTCCTGATGCCCTATACCGAGCAGTTCGGCATTTCGCGCAAGATCGAGGATCCGAAGGAGCGCGCCCGCCTGCGCGAGATCGTGCAGAAGCTAGCGGTGCCGGAAGGCATGGGCATCATCATGCGCACGGTCGCTCAAGGTACGCGCGCGCGCCACTTTGTCAGGGACCTGGCGATGCTGCTCGAGCAATGGGAGGAGATTGAGGCGCGCAGGACCAACAATCCCGCGCCTGCCTGCATCTTCAAGGAGCCGGGGCTGATCGAACGCACCGCCCGCGATTTCCTCACCGAGGAGGTCAACCAGGTCATCTGCGACAACGAGGAAACCACGGAGTTGATCCGCGAGATTGCTGGCAAGATTTCTCGCCGTGCCAAGCGCAGGGTCCACTACATGTCGACCACGCCGCAGCCGATTTTCGAGCGCATCGGCATCCAGAAGCAGATCGACGAGGCCTTTTCCCGCCAGGTCTGGCTGCCTTGCGGCGGCTACCTCGTGATCGACGAGACCGAGGCGCTGATCTCGATCGACGTCAACACCGGCCGCAACCGTGGCTCCAAGGATGTCGACAAGATAATTCTGGAGACCAACCTCGAGGCGGTGCGCGAGGTGGCGCGCCAACTGCGGCTGAGGAACATCGGCGGTCTGGTCGTCATCGACCTTATCGACATGCGCCACCGCAAGGACCAGCAGGCCGTTTACAAGGCGATCAAGGACCGTCTCAAGCGAGACAAGGCCAAGACGCAGGTTCTCCAGATCTCCCAGATCGGCCTGATGGAAATGACCCGTCAGCGGCTCAACGAGTCGCTGCGCGATTCGATGTACGAGCCTTGTCCGTATTGCCAGGGCCGCGGCCGGGTCAAGACGCCGATGACCATGTCGGTCGAGATCCAGCGCCATCTGAATTCCATCATCCAGAAGCACCGGGACGCGGTCGGCGACATCATCGTTGTCGTCAACAGCGACGTTTTGAACAGGTTTAAGAGCGAGGACTCCAAATTGTTAGTTGAACTTGAGCGTTCCCACTCCGGCCGTCTAATCTTCCGCTCGGATCCGGGTCTCAACCGCGAGCGTTTCGTCATCATCGATGCCGCGACCGAAAAACCCCTCCATCAGCAGTAAGAGCCATCCGAACCAATCCCCTTGCCATGACTCCCCGCAAAACCAAGATCATATGCACGCTCGGACCGGCGACCGAATCGGAAGAGATGATTGGAAAGCTGATCCTGGCGGGAACCAATGTCTTCCGTCTCAACATGAGCCATGCGAAGCATGCGTGGGCGGAGGAGATGGTGCGTCGCGTCCGCAGGCAGGCGGAGCTTCTGCAAAGGCACATCGCCGTGTTGGTCGACCTGACCGGCCCGTCGATCCGCACCGGTGACCTGGCCGAGCCGATCTCCCTTTCGGAGGGGGACATGGTGGAGTTCCGGACGGTCGGTGCGGAGCCTTCGGTCGCGAAATCGACCACGGTCAATTACGAAGGGCTGATGGGTGACGTGGCCGAAGGCAACACGCTGGTGGTCGACAACGGCGCCTTGCTGATGCGCATCGAGACGGTCAAGCCCGACCGGGTGATCTGCAGTGTCCGGACGCCGGGCATGATGGGTTCGCGCCGCCACATCAACCTGCCCGGAGTGAGGCTCAACCTGCCCGCGCTCACCGAAAAGGACCATGAGGACCTCGCCTTGGCCGTCCGCTGCAAGGCGGATTACATTGCTGGTTCGTTTGTCCGCGACGCCGCCCACGTGCGCGAGTTGCGCGAATCGATGGAGGCCCTCGGCGGTGAGGCTCAACTGGTGGCGAAGGTCGAGGACCAGGAGGCGATCCGCAACATCGATGCCATCATCCGTGAGGCCGATGTGATCATGGTCGCCCGCGGGGATCTCGGTACCGAAGTCGAGTTCGAGGAATTGCCGCTCCTGCAGCGTCACATCGTGAAGCGTTGCCACGAGCTCGGCACCCGGGTGATTGTCGCCACGCAGCTGCTGGAATCGATGATCGTGAACCCGACGCCGACACGTGCGGAGGTGACCGACATCATGAACGCCGCATACGAGGAGGCCGATGCCCTGATGCTGTCGGGTGAGACTTCCGTGGGCCGTTATCCGGAGCGCTGCGTCGACGCGCTGGTGCGCATTTCGGTGCGCAGCGAGCGCTCCGGCGGACACGGGTTCGGCGCGTCGATGATCCTTGCCGATGAGCGCCAGAAGGTTGCGTGTGCGGCGGTCAGGCTTGCCGATTCGTTGCCGGATTCCCGGTTGGTGGTGCTCACGCGGCGTGGGGTTTTGGCCAACCAGGTGGCGATGCTCAGGCCGCGGACCAACGGTTTCTATGCGTTCACGCCGAAGGCCGAGGTGTGCCGGATCCTGAGCATGACCCGCGGGATCATGCCGATCCAGCTGGCCTTCTCCGCCAACATCGAGGAGAACGTCATCCAGGTGACCAATCATCTCCGCAAGTGCGATCTGATCGCGCCGGGCACGCCGATCGTGATCGTATCCGACATCCTGTCGTCGCATTTCGCGGGCAACTCGATCCTGCTGCACCACGGCTGACCCTGGTGTCAGTGGGCGGCCAGCCAGTTGCAGCCCGTGCCGGCCTCGACCTCGACGGGGACCCCGTTCGGCAGCGGCAGGGCGGATGTCATGAGGTCGATGATGATCGGGGTCAGCTCGTCCTGCTCCGCAGGATCGAGGTCGAATACGAGTTCGTCGTGGACCTGGAGCAGCATTTTCGAGCGGTAGGGTTTTTCGCGCAGCAGCCGGTCGATGCGGATCATCGCCAGCTTGATCATGTCGGCCGCGGTGCCCTGGATCGGGGTGTTGATTGCCGCGCGTTCTGCGTTGCCGCGGATGTTTTGGTTGCTGGAATTGAGGTCCGGGAAGTAGCGGCGCCTGCCGCAAAGGGTTTCGACGAATCCCGATTCGCGTGCGCCCTCGACGGTATGTTCCATGAAATTGCGGATCGCCGGGTATTCGCGGAAGTAGGCAGCGATGATGTCGCCGGCTTCACTGCGGGAGATGCCGAGCCGCTGGGCGAGTCCGAATGCGGAAATGCCGTAGATGATGCCGAAGTTCACCATCTTCGCGCTGCGGCGCATCCCCGAGATGACCTCGGCCGGGGCGATGCCGAAAACCTTGGCGGCGGTGACCGTGTGGACGTCGGTGTGGTTGCGGAAGGCTTCGATCATGGTCGCGTCGTTGGCGATGGCCGCCATGATCCGGAGTTCGATCTGCGAGTAGTCGCAGGCGAGCAGGGTAAAGCCATCTGCGGGCACGAAGGCTTTGCGGATCTTCCGACCCGCCTCGGAGCGCACCGGGATGTTCTGTAGGTTGGGATCCGAAGAGGCGAGACGTCCGGTGGCTGCGACCAGCTGGTGGAAGTGGGTGTGGATGCGCCGGGTTTCGGGCTCGATGTGGTTCGGCAGGGCGTCGAGGTAGGTGGATTTCAATTTGCTCGCTTCGCGCCATGCGAGGATCTGGTCGACGATCGGGTGCCTGCCGGCGAGGGACGAGAGCGTTTGTTCGTCGGTCTTGTATTGGCCGGTTTTCGTTTTCTTCGGTTTGTCGACCAGCTTGAGTTCGTCGAAGAGGATTTCCCCGAGCTGTTTCGGAGAGGCGATGTTGAAGGACTGGGTGCTGTGGCTTCGGATCGACTCCGCGAGGGCGTCGATCTGCAACTGGAGTTCGGCACCGATTTCCCCGAGCGATTGCGGATCGATTGCGATACCCTGCATCTCCATCCGCACCAGTACCGGGAGCAGAGGGGATTCGATGTCGCGGAACACCTTGTCCTGCCCCGCATCCTTGAGCAGCCCGCGGAGCTTGAGAGAGAGTTGGAACGTGATGTCCGCATCCTCGGCCGCGTATTCGGCGAGCGTATGCAGGGGGATGGCAGCGATGTCGAGGTCCTTGGATGATTTGGTGTTCTCGGCGAAGGCGAAGAGGTCGTCGTCGGCCGCGGCGGCTTGCCGCGGACCGGCGATGTCGCTGAGTTTGATCGGACTGTAGCCCAGCAGGGTTTCCGCCAGATAATCCATCGTATGCCGCCGCTCCGGGGACACCAGGGTATCCGCGAGCATGGTATCGAAGAAGGGCCCGTTCACCTCGATGCCGTGATGGATCAGGATCGAGAGATCGAACTTGAGGTTGTGGCCGATTTTTTCGGCATCGGACGCCAGGATTTCTTGCAGCGCTCCGCGCAGGGATTCGTGGTAGGGGAGGTACCAGGCCTCGTGGGCTTTCCATGAAAAGGCGATGCCGAGGAGCTTGGCGCCGAAGCGGTCGAGCGAGGTGCTTTCGATGTCGAAGCAGAAGGCATCTTGCGTGGCGAGCGCCTGGAACAGCTCCCGCTGCAGTGCCGGTGTGTCCGCCAGATGGTAGCGGTGGTCGACGTCCCTGATGGTTAGAAAGGTCTCGAACAGGGTGGGGACTTCGGGGGAGGACGAGGGTTCCGGCGACGAAGCTTCTGACGGCACGGTTGTGACGCCCGCGCTCCCGTCACCGAAGACGCGCCTGGTCAGCGTGCGGAATTCGAATTCGTTGAACAGGGTTTTGACGGCCTCCGCGTCGGGCGTTGAGAGCTTGAGGTCTTCCCAAGTCACTTCGATCGGCACGTCGGTGATGATGGTGGCGAGTTCCTTCGAGAGCAGCGCTTCGTCGGAGTGGGCCTCGATGTTTTCCCTCTGTTTGCCTTTCAGCCTTCCGCTGTTGGCCAGCAGGTTTTCGACCGATCCGAATTCGGCGATGAGTTTCTGCGCGGTCTTCGGCCCGATGCCGGGCACGCCGGGGATGTTGTCCGATGCGTCGCCCATCAACCCGAGCAGGTCGATGATGTGATCCGGTTCGGAGACCCCCCACAGCTCCGGGAGCCGGGTGAGGGTGATCAGTTCGTGGTCATTGCCCTTGCGTCCCGGCCGCCACATGTGGGTGTGGGTTGAGAGCAGTTGGGCGAAGTCCTTGTCCGGCGTCACCATGAATGATTCGAAGCCGTCCGTTTCCGCGCGTTTGACGAGTGTGCCGATGATGTCATCCGCTTCATACCCGTCGAGCTCGAGGACCGGGATGTGGAAGGCGCGGCAGAGCTGCTTGACGTGGGGGATGGCCGCCGCCAGTTCCTCGGGCATCTCGTCGCGCTGAGCCTTGTAGGCGGGATACCTGATGTGGCGGGGGGTTGGCGCGGAAGTGTCGAAAGCGACGCCGATGTGGCTCGGTTGTTCCTTTTCGAGGATCGAAAGCAGTGTGTTGGTGAAACCGTAGAGGGCGGAGGTGTTGATTCCTTTCGAATTGCGGATCGGGTTCTGGATCAGTGCGAAGTGCGCCCGGTAGATCAGGGCCATGCCGTCCAGCAGGAAGAGTCGTGAATGCGGGGATGTCATGAATCGGTGGTTGCGGTGCCGCGTCAGAGTCCGATGTCCGGGATGGACTCGGGATCGCTGGGTTCGATGTCGAGGAGTTTGGAAATGTGGGCCGCGGTGAGTTCGCCCATGGTCTTGCAGTGCTGGTATTCGTGGGTGCCGTGCATGCGGTCGAGTTCGCGCGCGAGGGTGATCACATGCTGGCGGGGTGCAAGCTCCTCACGGCGCATGATGCCGAGCAGCGCACGCAGCCGGCTGTTTTCGACTTTCGCCCGGCGCGCCATCTGGGCGTGCTCTTCGGCGACATACTGGTCGATGCTTTTGCGGTTGAGGACCTCGAACGCGAGACGGGTCACCTCGCGGTTCGAGCGGAAGCGGAATGCGAGGTAGGTGTTGCCCTTGCCTTCATAGGACTGCTGGTCGAAGTCGATGGTGCGGACGCGGTATTGGACTTCCTCGAAATCGGGGGTGATATCGACCACGTAGTTCACGCTTCGCATGTCGCCGAGCAGTCGGATGAACGTGCGTTCGTTGAACTTGGTGAATTCCTTGGCGATGCGGACCTTGTTGAGTCCGGGTTGAGAGAGATGGTCGCGCAAAAACACGTCCCCCGGCACGCCGGCGATGTGTTCCTCGATGAGCGTGTTGCCGTTGACGAGGTAGTTGATCCGGTTCGGCGAGAGGACGTGTTCGAGCTCGAGGCCGAAGATGCGTGATGCGTCGGCATGCTTGACGTAGAAGTAATCCGAGTTGTCGTTGAACAGGTTGGTGATGCGGATGCGGAAGGGCCGTGAGTTGCCGAAATCGCCGAAGTCGATGCGGTCGACCAGCAGGTGCTGGTGGAGGGTGGCGCCCTGGCCGAGCTTGAGTTCGGTGTAGATCGTGGTGAGCCGGTGGCGGAGTTCCTCGAAGACTTCCGGCGGATACATCACTGTCAGCCAGAGGGTTTCCTTGCCCTTCGGGTCCTCGTAGGGGATTGCGCCGGAGAAGCGCAGCAGATCGCTGTAAACCCGCGGGATGTCGCGCTGGCGGTCGAAGTGGTAAAGGTATTGCCTCAGCGGCTGCGAGACGGGGTAGCGGATTTTTCGCCGGGTGATCACAATCGGAGGCTAATGACCCGCGGCTGCGGATGCCAGCACGGGTTTCAGGCGAGCAGCCGCGCCAGCTGTTGCCGGATCGACGTGAATTCCGCGTCAGCGAGCACCGGCGTCCCCTGGCTCAGCGCCTCCGGCGGCGCTTCGGGAAGACTGACCCAGCTGCGGCAGCCGCCGTGGGACTTGGCGTAGGGAAAGCGCCAGGGCTGGGCGAGTTTGCGGACGCGCGTGAGGGCGACATGGATGCTGCCGGAGCTCATGCCTTTGCCTTCCCAGTCGAAGCGGTCGCGCACCGTGTTGTCCGAGTAAATGTGGAAGGGTTTGAGGGCCTCGACCTGCGACCAGTCGGTCAGGGTGACTGCCCACTCGGCTTCGACATGGTGGCTGATGGTGATTTCATCACCGGCCTGCCATTCGGGCATGACCTTGACTTCGCCCTCGCGGACTTGGTCGCCTTGGGCGTGAAAGCGGGTGGGGAAGAGGAAGAACGATTCGTGGGCGAATGAAAATCCCTGGCGCCCCTCGTGGATGCCGCCTTTGCGCAACAGGATGGTCTGGCGTCCTGATGCCAGGGCGTCGCAAACCACCTGCCATTCCTTGAAGCCGATCACTGGGGTCATGGGGCGCCGTGGGGGTGGTGGTGACGGGATTCAGCTCAGGTCCTTGGCGGTCACCGAGCGTTGTTCGCGGGCGCCGAGGATGCGGGCTTGGCGGATCACCTGCTCGGGTGAGCACTCGAAGCGGAAGCTGTGGCAGTTCGGGCAGAGGTTGGTCGCGCTCGCGACAATCGAGTCGCAGCCTTCACAGACTTTGTAGCCTGCGGGATTGGCCGCGATTTTGGCGGCGGTGGCTGCGCGATCGGGAATGGGCGGATGGGACATGGTGGAGATGAAAAAAGCGGCACCGGAGGACCCGGCCCGC
>CBFGOB010000115.1:0-7882 GCA_965650215.1 uncultured bacterium
AAGCCGCAGGCAACCCCTGCGGCTTTTTTTTGCGCAGCCAGCTTCCACGCTTCTCTGTGAACTCATTTTCTCTCTGTGCCTCAGTGATCCAAAAAAGCCCGTTTTTACCGATCCGCATTGAAACCACTGAGACATAGGGATGAATGGCGGGCAACACAGCAGCTCTGTCCGGCTGTCATGGTTGCCACACCTGGGCCGGGGTGCTAAGGCTCGCGGCAATGCGAAGCCGATCCAAATATGCGCCCAAACCATTGAAAGTCCGGGCAAAAGGCAGTCGAACCATCGCCGCGCTGGTGGTTGCCTCGGGACTTGCAGGGCTGGTTTACCAGGTGCTGTGGATGAAACAGCTCGGTCTGCTTTTCGGCAGCACCTCCCAGGCGGCCGCAGTCACCCTGGCCGCATTCTTCGCCGGGCTGGGTGCGGGCAGCGGCTGGTGGGGCCGCCGCGCCTCCTCGGTGGCCCGCCCGCTGCGGCTTTATGCCTGGCTCGAATTCGCCATCGCCCTGTCGGCACTTGCCTACTTCGGCGTGCTGAAACTCTTCCATGCGCTCTACCCGTCGCTCCACGGCCCGCTTTCCGGCTCTTCGTGGATGTTGGCGGTGAAGCTCGCCTTGGCCCTCTTGCTGGTCTTCCCCGCCGCATTTTTCATGGGTGGCACCGTGCCCGTCATCGGCCAGGCGATGATCCGCGAGCCAGACCGGCTCGGGCGCACGGGAGCGATGCTCTACGCGCTGAACACGCTCGGCGCCGCGCTCGGCGTGGCCATGGCGGCCTTTGTCCTGATGCCCGCCCTGGGGTTTTCCCTGACCTACTCACTCGCGCTGGTGATCTCGCTCGGCGTCGGCACCATCGCATGGCGATTGCCGGAACCTGAAGCGCTCCCCAACGCAAGTCCACGCGTCGAGATGCCTGCGGATCCGCCGGTGAACGACCGGCTGTCGGTGGGCGCGCTGTGTTTTTTCTCCGGCTTCGTGATTCTGGCCCTGGAGGTCGTTTGGACGCGGATCTTCGCCCAAGTCCATGAAAACTCGGTCTATTCCTATGCGATCATCCTCATCGTGGTGCTCGTCGGGCTGGCGCTGGGTGCGGGCATCAGCTCGGTCATCGCGCGCTGGGTCACACGGCCATGGACCGCGCTCGGGATCATGACTGTCGCGGGCGGTGGACTGCTGGTCCTTGGGCCCTCGATGCTGATGCGCGTGACCGACGGGCTACGCCCGGTGAGCTCCCTCGAGCCCTGGGGAGACTATGTGCGCGGACTGTTCCACACCGGGTTCCGCGGCGTGGGCGTGGTGGTCGTGGCCATGGGCACGGTGTTCCCCCTTCTCATGAAACTGGCCGAACGCGGCAGCGCGGCCCCGGGCTGGAAACTCGGGCGGCTGCTTGCCATCAATACGGCGGGAGCGATTGCGGGAGCCCTCCTCTGCGGATTCGTGCTGCTGCCCAACTTGGGCATGTGGGGCACCTTGCAGGCACTCGCGGCACTGTATCTGGCGGTGGCACTGCTGCTGCCCACGGGCTGGGGCAAAGCCGGCATCGGCATCCGTGTGGCAGGCCTGGCATTTCTCACCCTGGCCTTCACCGCACTCGATCCCACCGGGCTGCCGGTCACCGGATTCGCCAAAGGCAAAGACGAAGGCAAGGTCCTGCAGGCTTGGGAAGGCAGCGATGGCACGGTCACCGTGATCGAGCGCCCCAACCTCCACCGCGTGATCAAGGTGAATGGAAGTTATGGCCTGGGATCGACCGAGGCCTATCTCGAACAGGCCGACCAATCGAGAATCCCGCTCCATCTGTTCCCGCACACCGAAAGCATCTTCTTCATCGGCCTCGGCACCGGGATTTCCGCCGGAGCCTCGCTCGATGACACGTTTCCCAAGGTCCAACGCATCCTGACCTGCGAACTCATTCCGGAAGTGGTGGATGCCGCCAAAACCTGGATTCCCGGACAAATGACCGGCGGCTTGTTTGACGATCCGCGCTCCACCGTGCGCATTGAGGACGGACGCCACCTCCTGCATGCGTCCGGCGAGCGCTTCGACATGATCAATTCCGACCTCTTCCTTCCCTACCTGCGCGGCGCGGGAAGCCTCTACAGCCTGGAACACTATCAGGTCGCCGCCACACGGCTCAACGACGGCGGCGTTTTCGTGCAATGGCTGCCACTCTATCAGCTCACCGACTTCGAATTCGGCGTGATCGCGAGGACGATGATGGAGGCTTTCGGCGAAGTCACGATGTGGCGGAACAACTTCCAGCCGGGCATGGAAAAAGTGGCGCTCATCGGACGCAAAACCGGCTCGCCCATGCCCATCCACCCCACCGGCAACCGCGATGCCATGCTCGCCGCCGTCGATGGCCTGGGGTGGGAGGCAGCCCATGCCGACATGTTCCGCGTGGAGGCCTCATCCATGCCCTTCCTCTACGCCGGAAACCTGAGCGCCTCCGCCCACCTCTTCCGTGAATACCCGCTCAACACCGACGACCGGCCCGTGATCGAATACCAGACGCCGATCACATTCCGGACGATGGCGCAAAAGGACAAGGTGATCTGGTGCGTCGGCCCACACCTCACCGCATGGATCGACCAACTGCTCGCCGCCTGCCCGCCCGACAAGGACCCGGTCTGGGCAGGTCACCCGGAATCAAGCCGCCACCTCATCCGCGCCGGCGCCTCATTCCATCGCGCAATGGTCGGCAAGGCGCTGGGCAACACCGGCACGGTCAACGCGGAATGGGACAGCTTCCTGCGCGATTGGCGGCTGGGCGCCAGGTGAGCGCGCAGGCCAGGCCAGTCGGCCGCGACCGCTTTCCCCGCCAAAGCCCTGCGGAACGCCGCTGCAGCAATACTTCTTCAGCCGTGTTTTGAGGCAACAACCCGATATCCGGCTCCGCATATTTTGCTTGATTCGCGAGCCCTCGATTTCATACTGGTGCAGACCCGTAAAAGGGATGCGACCGGCAATTGTTGCTGGCGACTCGGACCGCTGTGGCACCGGCTTCTACCAGGGTGCGGTGATCCGCGAATGCCAAGGCCACGATGTTGTGCCGCCGGGATTCCGACATTCACCCATTGGAAAGCAGTCAAGGCACATGAAACGTCCGCGGGCCAGCAGCTACCTCTATCCGGTTGAGATCGACAGCGGCAACACGCTGCTGATCAGCGGTTCGACACTGTGCATGGACCTGGTGCCAAGGGACTACGCCACACGGTTTTCCTCCGGCAAGGACCTGTCATTCCTGTCCGGGCAGGAACAGCAGCATCTGCTGGAGCGCGGTCACCTGACCCAACTCACACCGGCACAGGAACTTGCGGAGTTCAAGAAGTCAGTGAATCTGGTCACGCGCAAAACCGTCCGCGCCGAATCCCGGCAAAAAACAGCCAACATCAGCTTCATCCTGACCTACGGCTGCAATCTGGCGTGCACGTATTGCTATCAAAGCAGCCTGCCCACGGCCACGCGGCGAAACGCGATGACCGGGGACCTGGTCGATGAGTTCTTCAGCGAGTGCTTCCCCCAGCTCTTTCCCACCAGGCCCAGCTACTCTTCATTCACCCTGTTCGGGGGCGAACCGCTGCTGCCCTCGAACCGTGAGGCGATCAGCCGAATCTGCCACCACACCCGGAAGTTCAAGTCCGCCAGCATCAATGTGGCGACCAACGCCACAACCCTGCCGGAGATGATCGACCTGGTCGGCCCTGATCAAGGGCAGATCCAGAGCGTCCAGGTCACTCTCGACGGCGATCAGGCATGGCACGATGGCACCCGCATCACCGCCAGCGGACGGCCGACATTTGCCCGTACCATCCGCGCGATCCGCCTGCTGATCGATGCCAAGGCCAACATCGGCATCCGGGTGCACATCCACCCGAAGCGGATGGACTCGACCGAGCGGCTCATCCGCTATCTGGAGGAAGAGCGGCTGCTGGGCCACCCCCGGACCTATCTCTATTTCTCGCCCATCAACTCCTACACCGATGAAGAGACCACCCCGGAGGAAATCCAGAGCTTCCGCCGTTTGTTCCAGCTGGTGGCGGAAAAGACCGGGCGCCCGCCATCCAACCTCATCCAGCTGAAGAAGTTCCTCGCGATGCAGGGAAAAACCGAGCTGCCCAACATCCGCTATTGCGGACTGGGGACCGGCAACTTCTACATGGTCGACCCCCTGCGCGACATCTATCAATGCTACGAGGATACCGGGCATTCCGCCTCACGCGTCGGTTCGTTCGCCAATGGCAGGGTCGAGATGCGGCCGGTTCTCAAAAGCTACCAAAAGCGCCACCTCATCAACGTGCCCGAATGCCTGCGCTGCCCGATCGCCTTGCTTTGCGGGGGCGGCTGCCCGGTGGAAGCCCGGCATGCCACGGGATCGCTTTTCAAGCCCTATTGCCATCAAAACAAGGAGTTCATCGCGCAGACTCTCAAGGCCCTCTACCTGAAGCAGATCCGCGATCAGGGCACGGAGCGGCAACCAGGCATGACTTCCGCGCGCACATCCAAACCCGCACGGGATCGAAAGGAGAAACCAAAACAATGAAACCCAAGAAAACCATTGCCATCGCCGGCATCTCGATGTCGGCGGCGCTTGCATTGAGTGGTTCGGCTGCCGCCAAAGACAGCACACCGGATTCACAGGCCGGGGCCACCAACGCAACCCAGGTTGGCAACATCAAACCCATCAACCTGATTACAGGTTCGACGGGGTTCGCGGTCACCGCAGAACCAAAAGAGTGCTGCGGCCCGTACGCTCAGAAGTGCACAGGATTCAAGGGCCCAGCCTGAGATCCAGTCATCACGACTGGCGGGGTCCACCAAACCCCGCCAGTCCGTCTCCTGCCGCTCCGGAGGCGCCAGGGACACGCCAATCCGCGATAAAGCCGAGCTCGAATCGCATGGCTGGAGCGGCCTGAACTGTAGCGGTGGTCTGCGACCGTCGCGCGATTCCCGGTCAGCGGGCGCTTCCGAGATCCAGCGACAAACCAGAGGAGCTGGCAACGACCTCCTTGAAAATGCGAAGCCAGAGCGCTTGGTCTTGCGCCGCAAGACGATCATCAATCGCCGCCACATGAGCCATGGCCCCCGCCCCCGGTGGCGTCAAAACACTTCTCCGTCCTGGAAGAAGCGCTTGATTTCGGCAGCCGCCGCTTCCGGGGAATCGGAGGCGTGGCAGACGTTGCGCATCTTGGCATCGGCATCCTTGAAGCCGAAGTCGCCGCGGATGGTTCCCGGGGCGGCAGCCATCGAATCGGTCGGGCCGAGCAGGTCACGAACTTTGGCGATCACGTCCTCACCTTGCAGCGCCAAAGCAATCACCGGACTTTCCTGCATGAAGCTGCGCACGGAGGGGAAGAAGGGCTTGTCGGCAATGTGCGAGTAATGTTCGGCGAGGATCTCGTCGCTGAGCTTCATCATCTTGATGCCGCGGATCACGAAGCCGGCTTCCTGGAAACGGGCCAGGACGGTGCCGGTCAGATTCTTCTGAATCGCGTCGGGTTTGAACAAAATCAGGGTGGTTTCGAGAGCCATGGCGCTGCACCTAAGCCCGGAACCGGGGATGTGCAAGCCTTTTGCTTGGGATCCGGGCCTCCCGACCCAGCACCGGCAACGGCACTTCCGCACGGCCTCCGGGCCTGATAAAGCAGGTGACCGCCACCCGTAACGCCAGCCACCTTGAAGCCCTCGATTTCCAGATCCCCGTCAGTCCCCAGCCGCCTGGCACTGGCCCTCGTCTGCCTCGGCGTGCTGGCCTCGGCCCAGCCATCGGGCCGGGGCATGAAGGTCGTCACCTACGAAGCCTTCGGCGCGGTCGGCGACGGCAAGACCGACGACCTGCCGGCAATCTGCGCCGCGCATGAGCACGCGAACGCGCATGGCCTGCCGGTGCGCACGAAACCCGGCGCGGTCTATCACGTCGGTCGCCGCAAGCTCACCGCGATCATTCAAACCGATACCGACTGGGGCAGCTCGCGCTTCATCATCGACGACAGCGAGGGGATCGAGGACCCGAGGCAGTCGATCTTTGCCGTGCGTTCAAGCCTCAAGCCGATCCCCCTCAAGATCGAACGCCTGCGCCAAGGTCAAAAGCGCCTCGAGTTCCGGGTGCCGGCCGATTGCGTCGTCCATGTCGAAAACGCCGAGCGCAAGCGCTTCATCCGCCGCGGCAGAAACCAGAACAGCGGGTCATCGCAATCCGAAGTGTTCATCGTGCGCCAGGACGGCCGCATCGAACCCGGCATCGACTGGGACTACGACAAGGTCACGCGCGCGAGCGCCCAACCGATTGATCCGAAACCGCTGCTCCTGCGCGGCGGGATCTTCACCCAGATCGCCAACCGCGCCCGGGAAGGCGACCCCGACGGCTACTGGGCCCGCAACATCCACATCCAACGCTCGCAGACGGTGGTCGAGGGCATCACCCAGAGCGTCACCGGCGAAGGCGAGACCGGCAACCCCTACAGCGGCTTCCTGCAAGTCAGCCGCTGCACCCGCGTCCTGCTGCGCAACTGCAAGGTCGATGGCCGCAAGACCTACATCAAGATCGGACGCGCCGGCAAACCGGTGCCCTCGGGCAGCTATGGCTATCACGCCAGCCACGTCATCGACTTCCAGATGGTCGGCTGCAGCACCGGCACCGACATCATGGACCGCAGCCGCTGGGGCGTGGTGGCCACGAACTTCATGAAAAACTTCACCGTCGACCACTGCGTGCTTTCGCGCGTTGACGTCCATCAGGGGGTTTCCGGCGACTACACCATCCGCAACACGACCCTCGGCCACGCCGGCCTCAACGCGATCGGCCGCGGACGCCTGCTCGTCGAGAACTCGACCATCCACGGCAGCAGCTTCATCCGCTTCCGCGAGGACTACGGATCGACCTGGGACGGCACGATCCAAATCCGCAACTGCCGCTGGATCCCGGGCAAGCGGAACGAGCGGCACCTCGAAATCTTCGACCTCTCCAACGACGGCACCCACGATTTCGGCTACCCCTGCTCGATGCCCCGCCACATCGAGATCGACGGCTTGTTCATCGATGATTCCAAAACCGGCAAATCCTACCAGGGCCCGGTGTTCTTCGGCGATGTCCTCGATGGCACCCGCAAGGACCGCCCCTCGCCCTACCGCCTCACCGAAACGATCCGGATCCACAAGCTCGAAACCGCCAGCGGCCGCAAGGTGCAGGTCAGCAGCAACCCGAAGATCGCCGAAGCGATCCAATGCAGCGGCGGTCCATGACCGTCGCTCCAACGATCACCCTTACGCTCCGCCGCTGGCGAGGTGGGCGAACTTGTCGTCGATGAAACCCAGGACAAGCTCCTCGACTGCCTCGTCGCCAAGCCGCTCGACCACCTCGACCGAAAACCCGCGGGCGATGAGCTGGCGGGCGCGGACGGGATCGATGCCGCGGGCACAGAGGTAGAAGATTTCCTCGTCGTGGATCTGCGACGAGGTGCTGCCGTGCGAGCACTTGACCTGATCGGCATTGATCTCCAAGCCGGGCATCGAGTTCGCCTCGCAGGTGTCACTCATCAGCAGGTTGCGGCAGGTCTGATAGGCATCGGTGTGGTGCGCACCCTCGTCGACGAAGATCAGGCCGGAGAACACGGTCTTGGATTCATCGTAAAGCGAGTTCTTGTAGAGCAGGTCCGAATACGCGCCTTCCGAAACATGGTGCTGGAAGGTGCGCTGGTCGTATTCCTGCTCGCGGGCCGGAATCGAAACCGAAAGCATGTCCGAACGCGAACCCGGACCCTCGAGGCGAGACATGCACTCGTTGCGCGCCCACGACGCGCCGGTGTTGAGAATGAACCCCTTGGCCGACGCGTCGCGTGCGGTGGCGGTGTCATTCATCTGGATCACCCGCGTGACCTCGTTGAAAG
>CBFGOB010000116.1:0-7874 GCA_965650215.1 uncultured bacterium
GCGCGAAAAGCCTGCCTTCAACGCCGGAGAGACCCAGCAAGGGAATGAACACCAGCACGATCAGCACCGTGGCGTAGAGGATCGAGTTGCGCACCTCGCCGGAAGCCAGCGCGATCAATTCGAGCTTCGGCAGCGGTTCCTTGAGCCGCGCGTTTTCCCGCAGGCGACGGAACACATTCTCGACATCGACAATCGCATCATCGACCACCATGCCGATGGCGACGGCCAAACCGCCCAGCGTCATGCTGTTCACGCTGAGTCCGAACCACTGGAAGGTCAGCAAGGTGATGGCAAAGCTCAGCGGCATCGCGGTCAGCGTGATGAAACTGGTGCGCACGCTGAGCAGGAACAGCAACAGCACCACGGTCACCATGAGTGCCCCCTCGACGATCGCCTTCTTGAGGTTGCCGATGGCGCTGTCGATGAAATCGCGCTGGCGGAAAAGCACGGTGGCTTCCACCCCCTCGGGCAGTGCCGGGCGCAAGCCCTCGATGGCGGCCTCGATCCGCTCGGTGAGCGAGATGGTATCGAAGCCCGGTGCCTTGATGACGCTCATGATCACCCCGGGGCTGCCATTGACCGCAGCCTCACCGCGCTTCGGCTCGGTGCCCCACGTCACCTTCGCCACATCGGAAATCGCGATCGGCCGGCCACCGGAAACCTTGATCACCGTGCGGGCGATGTCTTCGGGTTGCACGGTCATGGCCAAATTGCGCACCATGATTTCCTGCGCACCACTCTCGATGAAACCGCCGGTGGTGTTGCTCGCCGCCTCGCGCACCGCCTGTTCGAGCTCCTCGATGGTGACCCCATTCGCCTGCATCCGCCAAGGATCCGGCTGGACCTGGGCCTGCTTGACCCCGCCACCCATGTTGAGCACTTCCGCCACGCCGGGGATCGACTGAATACGGGTGCGGAGGGTCCAATCCGCAATCGTGCGGACATCCATCGGCAGGGTCTTGCCATCACTGCTTTTGACGCCGACCAGCAGCACCTCACCCATCAGTGAAACCAACGGAGTCAGGTAGGGCCGGGTGTCGGACGGCAGGCTTTCGCGGGCGAATTGCAGCCGCTCCTGGACGAATTGCCGGGCCATATGGATGTCGGTGCCCCACTCGAACTCCACAAACACGAGCGAAAGGGCGATATCGGAAGTGCTGCGCAGCCGGGTGAGGCCGCTCACTCCCATGAGCGCGTTTTCAATCGGCTGGGTCACCAGCGCCTCAACCTCCTCCGGAGCAAGGCCGGGGGCTTCGGTGAGGATCGTCACCGTCGGCTTGGTGAGGTCGGGCAGCACTTCGACCGGCAAGTCGCGTCCGGTCTTGAAACCAAGCACGAGGATCAGCAGTGAGAGGCAGACCACGAACGTGCGGTTGCGCAGCGACCAACGGATGAGGCAGTTCAACATCGTCTCAGGAGTGGGATTGGGATTCGCTGCTGCGCTTGCGCGGGCTGAGAGACAGGACAATGACCAGGACCAGCAGCACTCCGGTGCTGACCATCAGCAGGATCTCGCGGGTGCTGGTGGCATGATCGTCATGGGCGTGATCACCGCTTGCATGTGGAGCCGCCTCACTCCCGCCGGTTTTTTCCGAGCCGTCGGGATTGTGCTCGTGGCCATGGATGGCATCGAGCGCCTCCTTGAGCGAGGTCCCGCCGTTGTTGCCGGCGTAGCCGAGCGCATAGGATCCGCGGGTCACCACTTCATCCCCAGGAAACAGGCCGTCGACAATCTCCACCCGCTCGACGCTGGACATGCCGGTCTGGACATGCACGCGGTCGAAGGCGTTCGGGATGCTCATGTGCTTCACATAGACGTGCCGGTTGGACGGATTGCCATGGATCGCCTCGCGGGGCACGCTGAGCACAGCGCTGCGTTGTTCCATGATGATCGAGCACTCGGCGTTCATCCCCGGGCGGAGTTGGTTGTCGGGATTCTCCACCGTGAAGATCACGCCTGCGGTGTTGAGGTTCGCGGCTTCCTGGTTGTCGGGACGCGTGGACAGGTTCTGCCCCAGCGCGCATGCGGGGTCAGGGCATCCGCAGGCGGCGTATTTGAGCAGGGTTCCGGTGTACGCCTTGTCAGGACGGAGCGGGAAATGGATCCTCGCACGGGTGCCCTGGACGATTTTCCCGGCAGTCGATTGCGGCAGGGTGGCGATCAGATAGATCGTGCTGAGATCGGCGATTTCGCCCAGCGAATCGCTGGGCTCCACCGGCGCCCCCAGCACGGTGTTCATCGAAATGATGGTTCCCGACACCGGAGCGGTGAGCCAGATGCTCGGCGGAGGATCGCCGGGCTGCCGGCTTTCGATGAGCAGCAGCTTTTCGCCTTTCTCGACGTAAGTGCCGACCTTGAGGCGGTTTTCGATCACGCGTCCCGGAATGCGGCTGCTGATGACCGCGCGCTTGTCGGGGATCGCCTCGGTGCGCCCGAGCGCAAAGGTGGTTTTTTCGAAATCGGCGGCTTCGACCACGACGGTTTCAAGGCCGAGGTTTTTCACACCCTGTTCGGTGAGGATCACCGGCTCGATGGCAGGCGCGGAAAACGACGCATGGGGCAGCATCGCCGCGAGGATGACGGGGAACAATGATTTCATCTCGGGATTTTCAACAGTGGTGTTAGAAATTGCCCAACGCGGCATCGTGCCGCATGCGGGCGAGGTGGAATTCGCTCAAGGCATCGAGCCTGGCGAGCGCCAGCTGCAGGCGCTTTTCGCGCGAGCGGAGGACGGATTCGATTTCACAGCGGCCTTCGCGGTAGCTGCGCTCGGCAAGATCGCGCTGTGCATCGGCCATGGGCAGAAGGGACTGGTCGATTTCCTCGATTTGCCGCCGCCACTCGGCCATCTCGGCACTGGCGGCTTCAGCTTCGAGGCGGATGCTTCTCCCAAGCGCGAGCACCTCCTTGTCCATCCGCTGCTGGCGCGCCCGCGCCTCCTCGATCGCCCCCTCGTTCCGGTCCCAGAATGGCAGCGCGAATTCGAAGCGGACCCCGACCATCAGTTCGTCCTCCAGCCCTTCCGGCGCATCTTCGGCACGTCTCGCCGCACCGAAAAATCCACCTTCGACATCCTGATAGCGGCGGGCCCGCTCGAGCGCGAGACCCTGTCGTGCGGCCTGAGCGTTGAGCGTGGCCACCCGGAAATCAGGCCGCTTCGCGGGATCGACCGCCGGGGCAGGCAGGCTCGGGTCGGGCAGGCGCCCGCTCACCTGCAAGGAAGTGCCGGGCCGCAGACCGAGCAGCGGTTTCAACTCGCCGGTCAGGGCGGTTTCACCAGCCTCTAGCTGGCGGATCTCCATGGCAAGGCCAGCCGCTTCCAGTTTGGCCAGCCCGGCATCGAGCGCCGACCCTTCACCCCTGGCAGCGGTCTCGGCAAGGAATTCCGCAAAGCCCTTGGAAAGCGCCAGTTGTTCGCCGAGCAACTCGCGGCGCTGACGCTTCGCCAGCACTTGGACCAGCAGCCCGCGGGCCTGCGCGACGAAGCGGCGCTCGACGTCGAGCACCTCCGCCCTGGCCGCCTGCAACTCGGTGGCCGAAATTCCTTTCTCGAGCCGCAACCGGCCGGTGACCGGAAATTTCTGGGACAAGCCAAGCTCCAGCATCCCTTCGCGGAAGCGGGTGTTCTGGTCGAGCGAGGTTTCCAGTGTCGGGTTTTCAAGCCGGCCGGACTGGCGCAGTCGGCCGACCGCCTCGGAGATGCGCAGTCGTGCCGCCTCGAGTTCGGGATTCTGCGAGCGGACGCGATCGCCCACGCTCGCGAGCGTGACCAGGACCGCAGGTTCGGCGGCGAGCGAGGGAAGCGTCAGGAAACAGGCGGAGAATGCAATCAATCGGAATGCGAACATGGGAGAATGGGGATGACATGCGGCTCCAACATGGAAAACCGTCATGGGTTCGAATGAACGGGATGGATCCAGCCCGGGCCCATCGGCCGGAGGCTGCGGAAAGCCGATCGCGCCTCAAGGGCACGACGGGGCGTCACACGCGGACGCTCAAATCAACGGCGGAAGGTCCGACGACAGGTACGGACCTTCGGGCATGCGCTCCCGCTCGTGGCTCCGGAGCAGCAACTGCGGCATGCCGGCTCTCAACACGAGTGTGGGTTCGCAGGCGTGAATGAAAGGACTGGCCACCCCACAACAGGCATTGCCATGGTGGTGATGGTGAGGCTTGTCCGGGCACTGGTCGTCATGGGACGGATCGCAGTCGGAAGGAGGGTGGGAATGATCGCAGGGATCGACGTCCAGATGCGCATGACTGTGGCTTCCCAAATCGCGGAAGTGGTCTGCCCAGATGCGGGTTTGCAATCCGCACACCAGCAGCAGAGCGATCAGGATGTGGCCACAGAGACGATTCAAAGCACCCGCAAATTAGGCAGGAACGTCCGTCCGGCAAGGGAAAAATCGGCGGGCAAAAGCCTGACAGGAAAGCGATCGGCCGGCGTATTCGACAGTTGAGTTTCATTCCGAAAAGCCCAACCCATGAACCGGCACCCCATCTTCCGGGCCTTCTGCTCCGCATCGATTGCCATCTGCAGCCTCGGCAGCCTCGCCGAGGCCAGGGACGGTGAAAAGGACTGGGAGTATCTCGACAACGGTGTCATCCGCATCGGCGTGGACAAGAGCCGCGGGGCCGCAATCGGCTACCTCGCGCTGTCATCCACCCGGCGCAACCTGCTCAACCACCACGACGAAGGCCGCTTCATCCAGCAGTCGTATTACGGCGACAAGGACGGGTCGATGTGGGCGAAAAAGCCCTGGTCCTACAATCCGGTGCAAGGTGGCAGCTACAAGGGCGAGGATGCCAGGACGCTGGTGTTCCGCAAATCCGCCGAGACGATCTACGCCAAGGTCGAGCCCCTGCACTGGGCGAATGCCAAGACCTGCCCGGAAGCAATCATGCACGAGCAGATCACCCTCTCGGGACCGCTCGCCAAGGTGAGGATGCGGCTGGACTACAGCGGCCCGACCCACCAGCGCAAGGCGCACCAGGAAATGCCGGCGATGTTTGTCGACTACGAGCTGCCGAATCTGGTCTTTGAAAAGGACGGCCGGCTGCTGCGTCAGGTGCCCGAAGACCTCAGCAAGGCCGGCGTGCAGCGCGTGAGCTACGACAGCGGATGGTTGGCCTACGTCGACGACAAGGACTTCGGCATCGGCATCTTCACGCCCGGCACGAACACGGCCGTCAGCTACCGCCACCGCGGCAATGGCAAGACCGGGCCCGAAGGATCGGCGTGTTCCTACCTCGCGCCGGTGCGCACCCTGCAACTCACCCAAGGGCTGGTGATCGACTACCAGTTCTGCCTCACCATCGGCACACTCGACGAAATCCGCGCGCGCTTCAAGGCCTTCAAACCATGAAACCCGTCC
Source organism: uncultured bacterium (assembly GCA_965650215.1). Classification (GTDB taxonomy): domain Bacteria; phylum Verrucomicrobiota; class Verrucomicrobiia; order Verrucomicrobiales; family Akkermansiaceae; genus Luteolibacter. Next base: position 5,377 of record CBFGOB010000116.1, read on the forward strand.
TTGCCCTGCTTCCGCCCTTCGCGCTGGTCCACGGCAAGAGCAGCCCACCCCAAACGCAAAACGCCCGGACTTTCGTCCGGGCGCTTGTGAAAACCAAATGCGGCAATCGAATCAGCGCGAGTAAAGCTCGACGATGAGCTGCTCGTTGACGATCGGATCGATGTCGTCACGTTGTGGAACGCGGGTGATGGTGGCTTCGAGCTTGTCCTTGTCCACGTTGATCCAATCGACGCCGGGCATCGCCTGGGTCAGGTCGGTCATGCGCAGCGCAAGCTGCTGGGAGGAAGGGCGGTCGGCGACCTTGATCACGTCGCCGGGCTTCACCTGGTAGCTCGGGATGTCGACCGAGCGACCGTTGACCTTGACGTGGCCGTGGTTGACCAGCTGGCGTGCGGCCTGGCGGGTGTTGCCGAAGCCTGCGCGGTAGCAGACATTGTCGAGACGGGTCTCGAGCAGTTGAAGGAGGATTTCACCGGTGATGCCGCGGCGGCGTGCCGCTTCGGTGTAATAGGCGCGGAACTGCTTCTCGAGCAGCCCGTATTGGAAGCGCAGCTTCTGCTTTTCGCCGAGGGCGACCGCATATTCGCTCTTCTTCTTGCGGCCGGCACGGAGGCCGTGCTGGCCGGGCGGAAAATTGCGGCGCTCGAGAGCTTTCGATGGGCCGAAGAGGGAAACGCCGAAACGGCGGCTGATCTTCGCGCGTGGTCCTGTGTAACGTGCCATGGTGGGAAAAAAGGTTCGGTGTGGGGATTAGACGCGGCGGGCTTTTTTCGGACGGCAGCCGTTGTGCGGGATGGGAGTGACGTCGCGGATCGCGAGGATTTCGAGGCCGAGGCCTTGGACCGCACGGACGGCGGACTCACGTCCGGAACCCGGGCCCTTGACGCGGACTTCAACTTCCTTGAGGCCGTGGCCCATGGCCTGGCGGCAGGCGTCCTGGGAAACCACTTGGGCGGCGTAGGCCGTGCTCTTGCGCGAACCCTTGAAGCCCATCTTACCAGCGCTCGACCAGCCGATGGCATTGCCATTCGAATCGGTCACGCTCACCAGCGTGTTGTTGAAGGTGGCAGTCACGTGGACAACGCCACGGGTCACATTCTTGGCCTTCTTGGCCTTATGGATCTTGATCTCCTCTTCACCACCGCCGATTTCGGCGAAGATGTCTTTTTTCACTTCCTTTTTCGGAGCGGCTTCGGAAGCCGCCGCTTCAGGAGCGGGAGGGTTGGCGGGTGCTGGAGCTGCTACGGGCTCAACCGCCTGAGTTGCCTCGGCGGAATTTGGGGTGGTTTCTTCGGACATGGGGATAACGGTGGATTATTTCTTCACGCCGACGGTCTTCTTCTTGCCCTTGCGGGTGCGGGCATTGGTGCGGGTGCGTTGACCGCGCACAGGAAGACCACGCTTGTGACGGATGCCACGGTAGCAATTGATCGAGGTGAGACGCTTGAGCTGGGCCTGACGTTCGCGGCGAAGGTCACCTTCGACCAGAATCGACTCGGCTTGAATCACCTGGGCGATGCGCACCAGCTGATCTTCACTGAGTTGGCCAGTGCGGATGTCGGGGTCGATGCCCGCATGCTCGAGGATTTTGGCTGCGGTGGCGCGGCCGATACCAAACATGTAGGGCAGAGAAGCTTCGATGCGCTTCTCGTTGGGGATTTCAATGCCTAAAATGCGTGCCATAATGTGCGTGAGTTCGCGTGACCACGGGGCGACCGACGAGTGCCGGAAGTGCCGCGGGGCGGGTGATTTAGCAGACGACCGGGGGCTGGCAAGCCGTAAATGGAAATTTTCGGCACGATTCCGAAAATAACCGGATCCGGAGGGAATCCAGCCCCGCCGGCGGAAAACTTGCTTAATTCATCCGAAATATCCGATTGCCGCCCGCGCCGCCGCCGCGGCCGAGATCGCTACTGGACAAAGCAGCACGGCTTCCTAGCTTTCCCATTGATCAATCATGGAATCCACACCTCCTGCCAGCACTCAATTGCCGCCCGATGACGTCGCCGCCATCGATGAACTCGGAACTGTTTACGAACACTTCCGTCAGGAATTGGGAAAGGTGATCATTGGCCAGGACCAGGTCATCGAACAGCTTGCGATCTGCCTCTTCGCCCGCGGCCACGCCCTCTTGATGGGGGTTCCGGGGCTGGCCAAGACCCTGCTGATTTCCTCGGTGGCCGAGACATTCGACCTCAGCTTCAACCGGATCCAGTTCACACCGGACCTGATGCCGGCGGACATCACCGGCACGGACATCATCCAGGAATCGGGGGCCGGCGGCCGGCGCGAATTCGAATTCGTCAAAGGCCCGGTCTTCGCCAACATCGTGTTGGCGGACGAGATCAACCGCGCTCCGGCCAAGACCCAGTCGGCAATGCTCGAGGCCATGCAGGAAAACAAGGTCACGGTGCTTGGCAAAAACTACCCGCTGCAGCCGCCGTTTTTCGTGCTGGCGACCCAGAACCCGATCGAGCAGGAAGGCACCTACCCGCTGC
>CBFGOB010000117.1:0-7711 GCA_965650215.1 uncultured bacterium
GCGGTCGTTGCGTGCATCGGCCATTTCGCGCGACTGCTGCCAGTCGACCCACAGGGTCACGCCCCAATTGGCCCCAGGGGTGTAGCCTTGGCCGTGGCGGATGCAGTAGGGACGGATCGCGCATTGCCAGAGCAGGTAGGGCCCGCAAAGGACGGTGGCGAGGGCGGCGAAGATCAGGATTCTCATCGGGTGGGCGGAGGAAGGCGGAAGTGACCGGTCAGCGGGTAGCTGAAGAGGCAGTCTTCCTCGCGAGCGCCGCTGCCGATGTTGTGGATCACGAGTGGGATGCCTGCGGCGTTCTTCCGGTCCGAGACAATCATGATGTGCGGCAGGTTGGAGGGCACGGTGCAGGTGACCAGGTCGCCGGGCAGGTAGTTGCCGGGGTTTTCGCTGACCTTGAGCGCGTAACCCATGCGTTTGAACCAGGTCTGGAGGTTCGGCACGCGGCGGTGGTCGATGTTGCGGTCGGTGGACTTGAGCCCCCAGTGCTTCGGGTATTTCGAAAAGTTGGCCTTCATGTCGAGGTGCACCGCCTGTTGCAGGTCGAGACCATGGCTCCTGCGCAGGGCGCGGATGACCACATCCGTACAGACTCCGCGCTCCGCCGGGACGTCGCCGTTGGGATAAGCCAGTGGCTGGTAGCTCGGATCGTAGCGGAGCGTCACGCCCACCTGGCTGCGCGCGGCCTCGACCAGTGGCATCGAAGCGGCTTCAGTCGCGGCCTGGCCCCAAAGGACCAGTCCTAACAACAGGGTGGAAACGAGGTGTTTTTTCATGGGTTGTGATGGATTCTTCTGATGTCCAATATCCAATTTCAAATGTCTTTTCGCACCATGATCCAATCATCCATGACAAAGCCCTGGCCGATGTCGGCGACGGCGGCATCGGCGATGTGGAATCCGCAGCGTTGGTAGAAGGCGATGCTGCGGTGGTTGTGTTTGTTGACGGTGAGACGGATGTCGAGGCCGGGGTGCTTGCGGCAGAGGGCTTCGATGGCCCACTTGCCGAGTCCCTGTCCCTGGGATGCGGGAAGGATGTAGAGTTTGCTAAGGAAGATCTCGGATGCTCCGGTGTCCCATGCGATGTAGCCGTGGGTGTCCGGATGTTCATCGATGAAGGCGTAGTGGCGGCCAGCGGCAATCTGCGCGCCGATCGCCTCGGCCGACTGGAAGGTGGTGAGCATGTAATCGACCTGGGCTTCGCCGATGATCGGGATGTAGTGGCTGCGCCAGCAGGTGTCCGCCAGTGCGGCGAGGCGCATGGCATCTGGCGGGTCCTGGGCATGACGCAGCGTGGGCATGAGCGTGGGTTCAGTGGCTGACGATTTTGACGGGAATTTCGTGGCTGCGGCCGTGGTCGTCAATGACACGGAGCTTGTGATCACCCGGATCGGGGTGCCAGTCGAGGGCTTCGTCCGGGCGGCAGCTGCCGATGAAGGCTTCGCCGGAAAACCAGTAGCATTGGTTCACCCCGGGAGCGGTTTTCGACTCCAAGGGGACTGGGGTAAGGATGTTAGATGGATAGATGCGGCCGGGCAGGGGCGAGCTGATTTTCGGGTTTTTGCCCGGGTCGGTGCCGCTGAGCGTATCGCTTCCGTGTTCCGGTGCGGGTGGGCTGCGGCGGGGCAGTCCGGCCTTGCGGAAGAGTTCCAGCAGGTCGGGTGGCCAGAATTCGTGGATTTCACGGCGCAGGCCGGGGCGACCGTCGTCGCGGGCGACACGCAGGCCGGTGCTGCCGTCGACGAGGATGTGGCGGTGGATCCCGCACATCGAGATTGGCGAGACTCCGGGGATGAAGCCACCGCGCGAACGCGCTCCGCACCATGGCCCGGGGAGATTGCCGGACAGGGCGCAGAGTTCGACTTCACGGACTTCGGGAGGCACCGCGCGTGGCTGGTCGGGCTGATTCAGGCGGGCGAAGATCTCAAACATCAGCGGCACCGCGCATTGCTGGGCGATCAGGGCGTTGTTGCCGCGGCCGTTGAAGTTGCCGAGCCAGACGACCAGCACGTGGTCACCGCGGACCCCGGCGGCCCAGGCGTCGCGGAAACCGTGGGAGGTGCCGGTTTTCCACGCGACGTCCGGGACGCTTCGGGAATGGCGTGCGTCCATGCCGAATTCGTCCGCGCGGCCGAGCATGTCGAGGACCAGAAAGCGCGAGGCGGCCGTGAGCAGGGGGGGGGATTTTCCGCTGCGGGGTTTCTCCGATTGATAGACGAGCGGATCAGGCCGGCCGTCGTCGGCGAGGGCGGCGTAGAGGCGAGCGAGTTGTTCGGGTGAAATCCCGAAGCCGCCGAGCGCGAGCGCGAGCCCGTAGTGGGAGGGCGGATGCCTGAGAGGAACCCCGCCGTCGCGCAGGAGCTGATAGAAGCTGTCGCGCCGGATCCGGTTGGCGAGATCGACGGCGGGGATGTTGCGGCTGCGCACCAGCGCCTCGTCGGCATGGATCGGGCCGAGGAAGTGGCCATCGAAGTTTTCCGGGTTGTAGTGGTGGAAGTTGACCGGGTCGTCGGTGAGCAGGCTGCGCGGGTGGATCAGGCCCTGATCCATCGCCAGGCCGTAGATGAAGGGTTTGAGGGCGGAGCCCGGCGAGCGCAGTGCCTGGAGGCCGTCGACCATGCCCTGGATTTGGCGGTCCGCGTAGTCGGCGGAGCCGACGTAGGCGAGGACTTCGCGGGTGGGGGCGTGGACGAGGATCGCGCAGGCATTCGCGATGCCGCGCTCGCGATGGCGTTCGAGGTAACTGCGGATCGCCGCTTCGAGTGGTGCCTGCATCGTGGCGTCGAGGGTGCTGCGGATCACGGGGGCGTTGCTGTCGCGCATCAGCCGCCGGCAGAAATGTGGCGCCTCGTGTGGCGGCGGGCCCTGGGGGCTGAGCGTGAATGCGGCTGCAAGCGGATCGCTGCGGAGTTGTGCATCCGCTTCGAGGACCGAGGCCAGGCGTGCCTGGGCACGGGCGATGCGTTCGGCATGGCGGGCCAGCCCCGGGTGGCGGGTGCTCGGGCTTTGGGGGATGATGCTCAGGGCCACCGCTTCGCGGCGGGTGACTTCGGAGGGTGCTTGGCCACACCAGAGGCGGGCGGCGGCGCCGGCACCGACGACATTGCCGCCATAGGGTGCGAGGTTGAAGTAGGCTTCGAGGATCTCATCTTTGGTGTAGTGGCGTTCGAGTTGGAGCGCGCGGAGGATCTGGATGCATTTGCCTGTGAGCTTGCGGGAGTCGATGTTCCAACGCAGGCGGGCGACCTGCATCGTGAGGGTCGAGGCCCCGCCGGCTGGTTTGCCGCGCAGCAGCCCCCAGGCGGCGCGGACAGTCGAGGCCGGGTTCACGCCCGGGTGCCGGTAAAACCAGCGGTCCTCCTTGGCGAGCGTGGCATCGATCCAGTGCGGGCTGATTTCGTCGAGGGGGGTGAAGATCCGGTAGTGGTCGTCGCGGGTGGTCGAGAGGTGCAGGACCTGGTCATGGCGGTCGGTGATGACGCGCGACCAATCGAGGCCGGGTGGATAGATTTCAGGCCGCGGGAGCAATGCCCACGCGAGCCCGGCCGTCAGCAGGGCGCAGCCGGCGTAGCGAAGTCGCTTGCGTCGGGTGGGGTTCATGGAGCGGGCACGATCTCGATGCGGCTGCTGGCCGAAGTGCCGTGGAGTCCGCGGTCATACATGTCTTCCGCGAGTGCCGCCGGCACGATGAAGGATCCCGGGCAGACGGCTTTCATGCGGTATTTCACCGACCACTCGCCATTGGCGCTGAGGCCGAGGAAGAACAGGTTGCGGTCCTCGCGCAGTTCGGCGAACTGCGTGCCGTTCACGGTTCCGGCACCGGATTTGAGGTCACCGGACAGCACTTCGAATCCGGCGGGCAGCAGATCGACCACGGCGAGGTTGTTCAGGTTGCGGTTGGTGACGTTGCGCACGCGCAGGACGACATCGACCGGATCGCCCGGACGCAGCGGAGCATCCTTCCGCACGGCCCGGATCTCGCGCGAGACCTCGAGTCCGCTGCGGTCGGGTTTGGACGTGGGGCTGGTGTCGTAGCCCTGCTGGGTGACCTGATAGAACGCGCCGATGTCGCCCTTGCCCTTTTGCTTGCGCTCGAAGCGCAGGGCGGCGGTGTTGGCATCGAAGCCGGTGCGCAGGATGCCTGGGGCGGGTCCGGCGATGCGGACCGATGCCGGCTTGTCCTTGGCGATGCGTGCGATCGAGACCTCGAGGCCGGTGTTCCGGGCGAGGTCGCTGTAGGCCTTCAGCGCAAGCGTCATGTAAGAGCTCGCCAGGGTGTTGAAGCTTTGGTCGCGAAGCGGTTTCATGATCGGATCGAGGTCGTCGATGCCGAAGGACTTCGCGCGGTCCGGGAAGTGGCGGCACTGGAGGTAGAAGACCTGCAGGGCGGCGATTTCGGGGCTTGAGGAGTAGCTCCAGGAGCGTTCGCCGCGCGCGGGGCGATCGTTCTTGCGGGCCTTGAGGCAGGCATCCATCAGCTTATTGGCCTGATCGTCCTGCTTGAGCAGCAGGTAGCTTGCCGCCATCCATGCCGCCGTCGGCTGCTGCTCCCAGCGGCCCTTGAATTTCGTGTCGAGCGTGTCGCGCAGGTTGAGCAGCGGGGCGGCGGGGTTGCCACCGTTGCGGGCGATGAGGTAGATCGCGTAGGCCTGGAGTTCCGCTTGTTCGGTGTTGCGCGGGGTTTCACGGGCGGTGGCGGCGGCGTATTTCAACGCACCCTTGAGCAGGTCCTGCGGCACGGCATGTCCGAGCAGGGACGCCTCGGTCAGGAAATGCAGGACGTAGAGCGAGTGGAATTCGTAGCGCGAGGACGAGTCGGCCACCCAGTAGCCGAAGCCGCCGTCGGCCCGTTGCCGCGAGGTGAGCAGGGAGATCGCGCGGTGCAAGGCCTCAGCAGCCTCCTGCGGCGAGAGGCCGAAGTCGGTCTCGGTCGAGGCGACGAGTTTGACCATCGCACGGCTGGTGATTTGCTCGGTGCAGCCGTACGGGTATTCGCTGACGTAGGATTCCAAGCCGCGGGCGAGGCCGAGCGGGGTGACGCTGGCGACCGCTTCCGTGTGACGGAATTGCGGGTAGAGCTTGCGCGTGACTTTTTGTTCCACCGAGGCGGTGCGGAACCAGCCGGTGAAGACTTCGGTCTTGTGATGGCTGGCCGGGCGCACGCTGAGGGTGGTGCTGCGCGGAATGCTTTCGCCACCGCCGCTGGCGAGGAAACGGATTTCCGCGCCGCCGAGCGATTCCTTGGCACGGAAGCGGAAGCGCACCGAATCCTCGCGGCCTTGGTCGAGGCTCAATTCGCGCGTGGCCTCGCCGAGGACTTCGAGATGCTCGCCCGGAGCGACGTGGATCGTGATCGGCGTGGTGCCGGTTTTCTCCAGATGGTTGAACACCGACAGAGAGGCTTCGAATTCGTCGCCCGGGGTGACGAAGAGCGGTGCGTTCGGCTGCAGGATGATCGGGGCCTTCACGAGGGTCGAGGACTCCGCGCGACCGATCGCCTCCGCCTGACAGGCGACGGCCATGATCTTGAGGTTGCCGTTGAAGTAATCCGGCACCACCCAGGTGACTTCCTTGCGCTCCGGGCCGGCATCGAGGACGCCCGACCAGAACACGACCGGCGCTTCCTGGCGGCGTTTGAAGGGGTTGATGTGGAGGGAAAGCGCCTCATCGCCCTCGCCGCCGTCGCCGCCAAAGGCTGCGGCGCTTTTCAGGAACCGGTATTCCGGCAGGAGCAAATCGAGCCATTGCTGGGTCCGGACTTCGAGCGCTTGCTTGCGCAGGAAAAACCCGAGCGGGTCGGGAAGCTTGTAGTTGGTGATCTGGTGGATCCCTTCGTCGACCGCATAGACGACTACGCGGGCCGGGCGGTCGGAGCGGATGCCGAAGCGTGCGGTCGCTCCCGGACGGATTTCCTTCGGGGCGTCGAGATCGAGTTGGAGCTGCTTGCGGGCGGCGATCACCCGCAGTGGCGCGGCCGCATAGCTCAGCGGGCTGTGAAAGACCTCCGGTGCGGAAGTGCTGCGGATGAAGGCGGCATTGAGGTAGTAGGTACCTTCCGCGTCGTCGGGGATCTTGACGCGGATGCGGGTGGCTTTGGTGTCGCTTTGGAACCAATCCGCGGTGACGACGCGTTCACGCTCGAGCGTCACCAGTCCTGCGCCGGCATAGGGGGCGGTGAGAAAGACCTCGATTTCCTCGCCTGGCAGGACTTCGTTCTTCGACAGCTGGAGTCTCAGCTCCGCCTCGCGTTCGAGTGTGGCGTGGGCGTCGCCCTTGCCGGCGACTTCAAAGGGAAGCGCACAAAGCACCGCCCCGTCGAGGTCGAGGATCTCCATCCGGAAGCGACCGGCCTGGGTGGTTGGAATCCGATAGGGATTCGGCCCGGCCTCGAGTTTCAGCGGTTCTTCCGCGAGCTGGCGTTCCTTCGTGGTTGAGACGTAGGCGTAGTTGCCATTGTCGAGTTGCGTGAGCACCGAGACCTGGCGGATTTCGATCAGGCGCCGGCGGAGGTTGTCGAGGACGAGGGGCTTGAGGTCGCGGCCGATCGCGAGCAGTTCGACGCCGCATTCGCTGTCCTTCACCAGCGTCTCGAGCGGGCGGTCGCTTTTCCAACCGATCACCGACCCGTAGGGCGAGACCAGTCGGGTCATGCTGTGGCGCACGCTGCGTCCGCCGTCGCGCTCGAAGGCTTCGCTGAGGATCGTGAGGCTGAACGAGGCGTCGGTGAGGGTGTCGAGCGGCAGTTCGAAGCGCGCGATGCCATCTTCGTCGGTTTCCTTCTCGCCAAGTTCGATGCTGCGTCCGGCCCGCGATTGCGCCCGGCTGGCGGACCGGTCGTAGAAGTTGTAGCCCTTCCACTCGGGAAAGCCGAAGCGGGCGGGTGAGAGTTCGAGTTTCATCGTCACCCGGCGCTCGGGCGCGGCTTCGTCGAAGAGCGAGCGGACGCTGACCTTTGCTTCGGTCTTCACGCATTCGAGCCAGCTGTCGCGGGCGTCGATTTGGGTGTCGACCTTCATCCGCTCCGGTTGGAATTCCTCGACGCGCACCGCGCTGCGGCCGAGGCGGAACAGGTGGTGCCCCTGGTTGTCGAGCACGTTGACCTCAATCTCGTGGACTCCGAGCGCCGCTCCCTCGGAGAGGCGGAAGTCGCAGTTGAAGAAACCGTCGTATGCCAGTCGGGTCTTCTCGGTGGCGACCCTGCGGCCGCGCGGGTCGGTGACCGAAACCGCGATCGGCAGGCCTTCGATTACCGCCTGCCAGTCGCGGCGGCGGACGATGCAGCCGGTGTGGATCGTGTCGCCGGGCCGGTAGACCCCGCGCTCGGTGAAGACAAAGGCCTCGATCGCCTTGATCCGTGAGGCCAGCACGCCGTCGATGCTGAAGCGCGAGTAGTCCATTGCTGGAAGCTGACGCTCGTTGAAGGGCAGGAACGAGCTGTCGTCGCCATTCACCGCGACGATCGCCACCGGCAATTGCTCGCCGGTGAATTTTTCCAGGCTGGAAATCCTCGCCCTTGCGCACGATGGCCCGGATGACGGCGTTGAGCCCGGGGCAGTCGCCCCCACCGGTCAGGATGCCGACACGCATGGGCGGCAACCTACCCACGGCGGGCGACGGTCTAGGTTCCAGCGCCATGGCAGTGGTCGTGGCAATCGACGCCGGCACCACCGGCGTCCGGTCGATGGCGCTCTCCGAGGCAGGCCTCCCGGTGG
>CBFGOB010000118.1:0-7627 GCA_965650215.1 uncultured bacterium
GTCTCGATCGGCTGTGACAGCTTCTGGGTGCCGGCGCCGTCCACGACGCGCAGCGGGGCGTCGCGGGCAGCTTCGAATTCCTTGATCTCCTTGTCGCTCAGCTCGACGCCGGCATGCTGCTTGTGATGCAGCTCCTCGCCGCGCTCGTGGACGCTTTGATACTGGAGACGGGCGGCATCGTTGTTGAGGAACAGCTCGACCTGTTCCTGAAGCTTGATGAAGGTCGGATCGCTGGCGATCTCGGCACAGAGCTCGCGGGTTTTGGCGATGACCGGTGAATGTTCGGCGGTAATGGACATGCAGGGTCCATAAACGCACGAACCGGAGCTGGCAACCGGACATTTCGGGAATTATCCGCCGACCGAACCGTTCCGAGCCCCAAACTAAGGCGTGACACCCATGCCATCCGTGGCTTTCGTGGCCCCTGCATGTCCCTCGAACCGCTCAAAGACGGCATCCGCTCGCTGGTGCGCATCGACTTCTACGGCAACGTCCACAAACGCCTGCGCGGAACCGACGCCAACAAACGCTACGCCACCGAAGTCGAGGTGCTCAAAGTGCTGGAAAAACGTGGCTGCCCCTACGTCCCGCGGCTGCTTGAGGAACACCCGGAGGAACTCTACTTCGTCTCGACCAACTGCGGCAAACTCGCGACCCAGATCTCCAAGGAAAAAGCCGACAAACTCTTCGCCAAACTCGAACGCGAATACGGCGTCCGCCACCTCGACGCCGAGGCCCGCAACATCACCTACAACGACAAGACCGGATCATTCTGCATCATCGACTTCGAGCTGGCGGAAATCCTCCCTCCACCACCCGGGCTTGAAGTTCCTGCCCCCGAAGCCCCCAAAGCCTGAATCCACCACCGTGTCCCAACATTCCATCTTTGATTGGGCGGCGCATTCCCACAGCGGCTCGCGCAAACCCCGCAACGACGACTCTTGGCTCGCTTTCGCCTCCGGCAGCGGCGGTGCCGAATCGCTGGACGCCGAGGGCAGGCGCAACCTGGAAACCCAGGACCTCGTGTTCGCCGTCTCCGACGGCATGGGCGGTGGCAATGCCGGGGATCTTGCCTCCTCGCTGATCCTGAAAAAAATGTCGGAGATCATCCCCGAGACCTTCAAAATGGCCGCATCCGGCCTCTACCCCGACTGCCTCGACCACCTCTCGGAAGCGATCCAGTCGGTCCACCGGCACATCAACGAGGAGGCCAACGGCGACCACCACGGCATGGCCGCAACCCTTGCCCTCGCCTGGTTCACCCCCGAGAACCTTTACCTCACCAACGCCGGCGACTCCCGCATCTACCTCTGCCGCAACGGCGAGCTCCAGCAACTCACCCGCGACCACACTGCTGCCTGGAGCCAATGGAAACGCGGCCAAATCACCGAAATCGAATACCGCAACCACCCGCGCCGCTCCGCTCTCTATGAAGTCATCGGCGGCGGCCACCAGGGCGTCAGCCCCCACTTTGCCGCCATCCCCTACCAGCACGACGACCGCTTCCTGATCTGCTCCGACGGCCTGATCGACGGTGTCTGGGAGCGCCACATCAAAAATGCCCTCGCCGCCAGCACCCATCCCGCCAGCACCCGTGACTCCCTGCTAAAGCGGTCTCTGGACAACTCTGGAATTGACGACACCACGCTGATTGTTATCCACGTCCGCGACGAGCCGGCGGCCCCTTGATTTTCAAGATCTCTTTGAAAACTTGGCACGCGATCTGCTTTTAAGGGATAGGGATTGAGTTCTCAGGACCTCCTACGACCACAACCCATCCAACCCATTATCACCTCACCCAAACCAAACACCAAGACCACCATGGCCAAATACAAATTGGAATACATCTGGCTCGACGGCTACACCCCCGTGCCGAACCTTCGCGCGAAAACCCAGATCAAGGAATTTGACAAGTTCCCGACCCTCGAGCAGCTCCCGATGTGGGGCTTCGACGGCAGCTCGACCAAACAAGCCGAAGGCCGCAGCTCCGATTGCATGCTCAAGCCGGTCGCCTGCTTCCCCGACAGCACCCGCATCAACGGCGTGCTCGTGATGTGCGAGGTCATGATGCCCGACGGTGTGACCCCCCACCCGAGCAACAGCCGCGCCACGATCCTTGACGATCCCGATGCATGGTTCGGTTTCGAACAGGAATACTTCCTCTTCCAGGACGGCAAGCCCCTCGGCTTCCCCAGCGACGGTTTCCCCAGCCCGCAAGGTGAATACTACTGCGGCGTCGGCTATAAGGCCGTCGGCGACATCGCCCGTGACATCGTCGAGGAACACCTCGACATCTGCCTCGAGGCCGGCATCAACCACGAAGGCATCAACGCCGAAGTGGCCAAAGGCCAGTGGGAATTCCAGATCTTCGGCAAGGGCTCGAAGAAGGCTGCAGACCAGATCTGGGTTGCACGCTACATCCTCAACCGCCTTTGCGAAAAGCACGGCATCGACGTGGAATACCACTGCAAGCCGATCCGTGGTGACTGGAACGGCTCCGGCATGCACGCGAACTTCTCGACGAAGTACATGCGTGAAACCGGCGGCAAGGCTTATTTCGAGGCGCTGATGAAGCAGTTCGCCGAGAACATGGAGGAACACATCGCGGTCTACGGCCCCGACAACCATCTCCGCCTCACCGGCCTCCACGAAACCCAGTCGATCGACAAGTTCACCTACGGCGTCGCCGACCGCGGCTCCTCGATCCGGATCCCCCACAGCTTCGCCAACGCCGGCTACAAGGGTTACCTCGAAGACCGCCGTCCGAACTCCCAGGGCGACCCCTACCAGATCGCCTCGCGGATCCTCAAGACCATCTCCGAAGTGCCGACTCCATAAGTCGCCCTCGCCATTTGGCCTCTCTCAAGCCGCTTCCCCACCCGGGAAGCGGCTTTTTTGTGCGTTCGTAAAAAAGATCAAACCACTGATGACGCTGATTGACGCAGATTGGATGAGCTTTCACAGCATATGTCTCTGTCGCTTTTGGATTCGAATCTTAAATCGGTAAAATCAGCGTAATCAGTGGTTGAAATTTCAACTCGCTACCCATTTGCCGGAATCCCAGTTGCATCCCCAGCCCCGCTGACTACGCTCCATGGACATGCGCGACCTGACCCACCCCGCCGAGCGATTGGTCCATGCGATGGACCGGATTTACAAGTACCGGATGACCACCACCTCCGGCGGCAACCTCTCGATCCGCGACGCCGACGGATCGATCTGGATCACCCCCGCCCGCGTCGACAAGGGCCAGCTCAAGGTCGAGGACATCGTCCGCGTGCGCCCCGACGGCAGTGCCGAGGGCCGTCACCGGCCCTCGTCCGAATTTCCATTCCACCAGCAGATCTATCGCCAACGCCCGGACATCGGTGCCATCGTCCATGCCCACCCGGTCGCGCTCGTCGCGTTCAGCATCTGCGGCGAATCCCCGGATACCCACCTCTTCGCCAAGGCCCGCGCGGTCTGCGGCGATGTCGGCTTCGCCCCTTACGCCCTGCCCGGCAGCGAACTGCTGGGCCACCACATCGCCGGAGTTTTCGCCAAGGGCCACCACTGCGTGATGCTCGAGAACCACGGCGTCGTCGTCGGTGGAAGCGATTTCGCCGATGCCTTCCGCCGCTTTGAAACCCTCGAGTTCGTTGCCAAGACACTCATCAAAGCCCGCGCCCTCGGCGAGGTCCGCACCCTCAGCCCGGATCAGACGCTCATCGGCGAATCCCGCGATCCGGACCTCGAGGAATTCGACCCCGGCCCGGCCAGCAGCGAGGAACGCGCGCTGCGCCATGAACTCTGCGACTTCATCCGCCGCGGCTACCATCAGCGACTGCTCACCACCAACGCCGGCAGCTTCTCGGCGCGGCTTGATGCGGACTCGTTCCTGATCAGCACCCAGCTCGTCGACCGCGCGACCATCACTCCGGACGAACTGGCCTTGGTCCGCAACAACCGCCGCGAACACGGCAAGAAACCCAGCCGAGCCTGGCGCCTCCACCAGGCGATCTATCAAAAATACCCGGAAATCCGCTCGGTGGTCAACGCGACCCCGGTCAATGCCACCGCCTTCTCGGCTTCCGCCGTGCGGCTCGATTCCCGCACGATTCCCGAAAGCTACATTTTCCTGCGCGATGTCGCCGTCCATCCCTTCGAGTGGATGTACCGGTCACCTGAGAAAATCGCCGATGCGATTACCCCCGAATTTCCGGTCTGCCTGATCGAAAACGACTGCGCCCTGGTTGTCGGCAAAACGGTCCTCGACGCCTTCGACCGCCTCGAAGTTCTGGAGTCCACCGCCGAAGCGGTCATCCTCAGCCGCTCCATCGGACGCGTGCAACCGATGGGTGACGAAGTGATCCGCGAACTCGTCGATGCCTTCCTCCGCTGAGCCCGCTTTCGCGGTGATGCCAAAAGCTACGCAAATCCTGTGATTCGCATCACCGATCATGCGGCGGGCCGACTCTCCACTTGAAAAGCCCGATTCCGGGCACTACTCATTCCCCGGCCCGAACCGCCACCCTTCCGACCCCATCATGAACGCCCTCACCCGCTGCCTCGAAACCTACTGGACCTCATCAATCGGGAAAAAGCTCGTCGTCGCGATCACCGGTATTTTCCTGGTCCTTTTCCTTGCCGGCCACCTCGTCGGAAACCTGGTCATCTTCCTCGGTCCCGAACCTTTCAACGCCTACGCCCACCTGCTCCACACGATGCTCCACGGCGCGGGCATCTGGGTCTTCCGCATCGTGATGCTGGTCATGATCACCGCCCACATCATCGCCACCATCGCCCTCACCCGCCAAAACCGCGCCGCCCGCAAGAACTACGAATGCCAGACGACCATCCAGGCCTCGAAGTCGTCGCGCACGATGATCCTCTCGGGCCTCACCATCCTCGCCTTTGTGGTCTATCACCTCCTGCACTTCACCGTCCGCGCCGGCAACGAGTATGACAATCCGGAGATCTATTCCTACCTGCTCGACGGCAAGCAGGTCCACAATGCCTGGCTGATGGTCATCCACGGCTTCTCCTGGTTCCCCGCCACCGCCTTCTACGTGGTCGCCATGACGCTCCTCTGCTCGCACCTGATGCACGGCGTCGGCTCGATTTTCCAAACCCTCGGCTGGCGCTCGCAGAAGTCCGCCTCGCTCATCAAGCTGATCTCGGTCGGCTACGCCGCCTTCATCTGGATCGGCTTCATTTCCATTCCGCTGGCGATCTATCTCTTCCCGGACTGTTTCGCCGCCATGGCGAGCGCCACCGGCCACTGACCCCAACCGTCCCGACCCACCCTTTCACTCCTCCACCGCCATGAGCATCGTCCTCGACAGCAAAATCCCGTCCGGCCCCCTCGATCAGAAGTGGACCAAGCACAAGATGGACTCGAAGCTGATCAACCCGGCCAACAAGCGGAAGTTTTCCGTGATTGTCGTCGGGTCGGGTCTCGCCGGCGGTGCCGCCGCCGCCTCGCTCGCGGAAATGGGCTATCAGGTGAAATGCTTCTGCTATCAGGACAGCCCGCGCCGCGCCCACTCGATCGCAGCGCAGGGGGGCATCAATGCCGCAAAAAACTACCAGAACGACGGCGACTCGGTGCGTCGCCTTTTCTACGACACGATCAAGGGCGGCGACTTCCGCGCCCGCGAGGCGAACGTCTACCGCCTCGCCGAGGTGTCGAATGCGATCATCGACCAATGCGTCGCCCAGGGGGTCCCCTTCGCCCGTGAATACGGCGGCCTGCTCGACAACCGCTCCTTCGGCGGCGCCCAGGTCTCGCGTACCTTCTACGCCCGCGGCCAGACCGGACAACAACTCCTGATCGGCTGCTACCAGGCACTTGAGAAGGAAATCAAGAAGGGCGGCGTCAAAATGTTTCCCCGCACCGAAATGCTCGACCTGGTCCTGGTCAACGGCCATGCCAAGGGCATCGTCGTGCGCGACATGGTCAGCGGCGAAATCAGCTCGCACGCGGCCGACGCGGTGATCCTCGCCACCGGCGGCTACGGCAACGTGTTCTTCCTCTCGACCAATGCGATGGGCTGCAACGTCACCGCCGCCTGGCGTGCCGCACGCCGCGGGGCGCTCTTCGCCAACCCCTGCTACACGCAGATCCACCCGACCTGCATCCCGGTCAGCGGCGATTACCAGTCGAAGCTCACCCTGATGTCCGAATCCCTGCGCAACGACGGCCGCATCTGGGCACCGAAAACCCGCGAGATCGCCGAAAAACTGCGCCGCAAGGAAATCGACCCCGCAGATGTCGCGGAAGACGACCGCGACTACTACCTGGAGCGCAAGTATCCTTCCTTCGGCAACCTTGCCCCACGCGACATCTCATCCCGCGCGGCCAAGGAAGCCTGCGACGACGGCCGCGGAGTCGCCCCCACCGGCCTCGGCGTTTACCTCGACTTCCGTGACGCCACCAAGCGTCTCGGCGAAGCCACCATCCGCGCCCGCTACGGCAACCTGTTCCAGATGTATGAGAAGATCGCCGGCGAAGACCCCTACAAGCGTCCGATGATGATCTATCCCGCCGTCCATTACACCATGGGCGGCCTCTGGGTGGACTACAACCTGATGTCGAACATCCCCGGCCTGCACGTCCTCGGCGAAGCAAACTTCTCCGACCACGGCGCCAACCGCCTCGGTGCCTCCGCCCTCATGCAGGGCCTCGCCGACGGCTACTTCGTCATCCCGACCACCATCGCCAACTACCTTGTCGGCCAGAAGCCCGGCAGCGTCAGCACCGAGGCCCCGGAATTCAAAGCCACCGAAGCGGAGGCCAAGGAACGCATCAGCAGGCTGTTCTCGATCCAAGGCAAGCGCACCGTCGATTCCTTCCACCGCGAACTCGGCATGATCATGTGGGACAAATGTGGCATGGCCCGCTCGGCCGACGGCCTCAAGGAGGCCCTCGCCAAAATCCCGCAGATCCGCGAGGAATTCTGGAACAACGTCCGCATCCCCGGTTCGGGCAGCAGCGTGAATGCCGAACTGGAAAAGGCCGGCCGTGTCGCGGACTTCCTCGAATTCGGTGAAGTGATGTGCCACGACGCGCTCGATCGCGAAGAATCCTGCGGCGGCCATTTCCGCGTGGAACACCAGTTCACCGACGCCGACCCCGAGGTCAAGGAGGGCAAGACCCAACCCGGCGAAGCCAAACGTCACGACGACAAGTTCTCCTACGTTTCCTGCTGGGAATACAAGGGCGACACCCAAGCCCCCATCCTGCACAAGGAAACCCTCGCCTACGAGGAAACCAAGGTTTCCATCCGCAGCTACGCTTGATCCATGGTTTTTGAACCACGGATGGAGAAGTGATTGGTGATTCGTGATTGGGGCAAGATCGCCTGATGATGAATGCCGATTTTGTGATCACCGCATCCGGGGTGTTACTGCATTCTTAAAACACGGAGGGGCGGAGTGAAGAAGGAGGGCCGGAGAAGAGTTTTTATAATCCAGAAACATGATTCTTTCCTCCATGATCTCCGTTTTCTCCGTCCCTCCGTGGTTTTAAAGCCGTCCCCCATATGAAAGCCCTCGCCGTTCTGCCGCGGCTTTTGCTGGGCGCCTGCGCGACCTTGCCAAAAGCACAGCGGCCGATGATTGCGAATGATGCGCATGCGGATCAGAC
>CBFGOB010000119.1:0-7617 GCA_965650215.1 uncultured bacterium
CCGTTGATCTCCTCACCGGGTGACCGGGCGTCTTGGGCTGATGGAAGTGCCCGTGACCCCGCGCCCTCGGCGAGGGCACGCGACCGAATGCGCCTGAATCTTTTCGCAAATGCCTGCCAAAACGCCCAAATAAGCACCCGATCCGCAATTCGAGCTTGCGCTGCCGGAAATCCGGGCTATCCCTCCGCCGCCGTCAAGTGACGGCAAGAGCGGATCATCCGATGTTCCGCAACCGGTTCCGATCCCCTATCGATGAGGGATTCGACGCGGCTCATCCGAAATCCCCTCATCGTCGCGACCGCCGCCATCACCATTCCGGCGGGCGGTCCACCTCTCCATGAATCCCACCTCCTTTGCGGAGCTGCCCTTGGCTGCTCCGATCCAACGCGCCCTCAAGGAGCGCGCCTACACCACGCCTTCCCCGATCCAGGCCCAAGCGATCCCATTGCTGCTGCAAGGCCACGACCTGCTCGGCTGTGCCCAGACCGGCACCGGCAAGACCGCTGCCTTCTCGCTGCCGATCCTGCAGCGGCTGCACGACGACCCGAAACCCCGCCGCCCGAAACAGGCCCGCGTGCTCGTCCTCACGCCCACCCGCGAACTGGCGACCCAGGTCGGCAAAAGCCTCGAGACCTACGGGGCCCACCTGCCAATGAAGCACGCGCTGATCTTCGGCGGCGTCGGCCAACGGCCACAAGTCCAGGTCATGCGTGACGGCGTCGATGTCCTCGTCGCCTGCCCCGGCCGTCTGCTCGATCTGGCCAGCCAGGGCTTTGTCGACCTCTCGCGGGTTGACTTCTTCGTCCTCGACGAGGTCGACCGCATGCTCGACATGGGCTTCATCCACGACGTGAAAAAGATCGTCGCGATGCTGCCCAAGCAGCGCCAGTCACTGTTCTTCTCCGCCACGCTCGCCGGGCCGATCGCCGATCTCGCCCACTCGATCCTGCGCAACCCGCAGACCGTCCAAATCGCGCCGGAAACGACCACTGCCGAGAAAATCGAGCAGCAACTGCGCTTTGTTGCCGCCGACCAGAAACGTCAGCAACTGGTGGACAAGCTCCGCCAGCAGGCGGAGGGCGACCTGGCAATCGTCTTCGCCCGCACCAAACACGGCTCGGACAAGCTCGCGCGCTTCCTCACCCAATCGGGCATCCAGGCCGAAGCGATCCATGGCAACCGCTCACAACCACAACGCGACCGCACGCTCGACCGCTTCCGCAGCGGCAAGCTGCCGGTGCTGGTCGCCACCGACGTCGCCGCCCGCGGCGTGGATGTGAAAGCCGTCACCCTGGTGGTCAATTTCGACCTGCCGAAGGAACCCGAAGCCTACGTCCACCGCATCGGCCGCACCGGTCGCGCCGGAGCCGCAGGCGAGGCGCTCTCGTTCTGCACCTCCGAGGAACTCAAGGAACTGCGCCAGATCGAATCGCTCATCCAGATGCGCATCCCGGTCGACAGCAGCCACGCCGGCCACCTCTCGGCCCTCGCCGACGAACACGCCCGCAAGGGCAGCAGCCGCGAGCAGCCACGCCATGCCGGTCCGCCGACCCCGCGCTCCAGCCAAGGCCGGCGGCGCTTCCGCGGCCGACGCTAACAGATCGCATTCGTGTGGCAAGGTGCCGGGCGTCCTGCCCGGGCCACTGTGGCGCAGGCATGCTGCCTGCGCCCTTCATCCATTTCACGACCCGAACACCCGCACGCGGAACACCGCGGCAGGCGTGCCGTGGGTGGCGAGGATGCGGACCCGGAGTTGCGAAGTGCTCACGGCGCTGGTGAAGGCATGCTCGAAACGGCCGCTGTGGTTGTCGCGGATCTCTAACAATACCTTGCCATCCCCGTCGAGCAGGTCGAAGTCCTTCACCAGGAAGGGCACGGTTTCCTCCGGGTGGGTCATCAGCACGCTTTCCATGGCGTGATCCCAATCCGGGTCGAATTCGATGATGACGCGGCCGATGCTCACCGGAGCATCCCAGCTCAGGCGGAGTTCCGGTTGGGGATCGGCGGGGTCGGCCACCCAGGCGTTGACCTTGTCGGTCGGCCGGCCGGGGCCGTGGATGACCTGGCTGGCGGCAAATGCCTCGAGCGCCGGTTCGACGGCGATCGCGAGGTTGTGGCCGGCGGGCCGGCGCTTCGGCAACCAGAACTCGAAGGTGTCGATGCCGATGCCCGGAGGTGGCGATTGGAGGTTCGAGGTGGCGACCTGGCGGTTGCAGGCGCTGGTCACGGCGAGGATGCCGGTGATGCGTTGGTCGCTCAAACGCACGCGGATCGCCGGGTTTTCGTCGAGTTGGACGAAGTGGTAGCCCGTGCGGTCGATCGCTTGAGGAAAGCGGATTTCGGCCGTGGACTCACCGGCGGGAAGGTCGAGTTCGAGAGTGGCGAGTGTTTCCTCCGGCGTGAAATTCCCGGCCTTGGTCGAGCGGCGGAGTTGGACCCGGAGTTTCTGCGGCGCCTCGGTGGCGACCGGAACCCGGAAGCTCGGGCAGGGGCCTGCCGTGAGCGGCAGCAGCATCGCCCAAGCGCTTTCAAGCGCGAGCCAATCGTGGTTGGCAGGAAGACTGGCGAGTTGGAATTCCGTGCTGGCACTGGCCGTGGCACCCGCGGCGAGGTCGGCACGATCGACGATCGTGCGGCCGGGGAGGAACTGGCCCTTGCGCTCGAGGCGACACTGCAATTCCTCAAGCAAGGCACCGCTGGAAAGCGCGCGGGGCGCGACCCCCTGTTCCTTGCAGATCGCCGCGGCGACGCCGACCGCTTGCCCACCTGCCGCGCAGGTGGCCATCACGCGGGTCGAACCGAACGCGACGTGAGTGGCGCTGATGATGCGTCCGGCGAGGAACAGGTTGGTGATGTTCCTGCTGTAGTGGCAGCGGTAGGGGATGCCATAGACGCCCTTCGAGTGCCACTGGGTGCAGCCGGAGAGCTCCGAATAGACGCCGTCGGCCGGATGGAGGTCCACCGCCCAACCGCCGTGGGAAATCACATCCTCGAAGACGGTTTGCCCGACGAGGTCCTGCTGCTTGATCATGTAGTCGCCCTCGAAGCGGCGGCTTTCGCGCTTGCCGGGGATGGTGCCGACCCACTCGAGCTGCATCGTTTCGGCCTCGGGGAATTTTCCGGAGTTCTTGAAGTAGTTCCAAACCCCGTAGATCACCTTCCAGAGCTCCCACTTGATGTCCTCGGTCTGGTGGATCGTGTCGAGGCGGCCGCCATATTCGAGCCACCAGAAATTGCAGCCCTGCATGTTGGTGTGGAACTGGCGGTAGCGCGGGATCTTGGTGATGTCGTCGAGCGCCCAGCTCGGCGGCACGAACTTGACGGGGGTGCCGACGTCCTTGCTGTAGAAATACATCGAGTGGCCGAGCATCTGGCCGTACTTGGCATCGGGGGCGAAGCCCTCGCCGAATTCCTCCTTCGTTTCCGCACCCATGCGGAACGCGGCACCGGCCATGAAACCGAGGATGCCGTCGCCCGATGCGTCGCAGAACAGCGGCGCGTGAAGGTGGTAGCGGGTCGAGTTCTGCGAACAAAAGGCATGGACGGCGGAGATCGTGTCCGCATCGCTCTTCTCCACTTCGAAGGCCGCGGTGTTGAGCAACAAGGTGAGGTTCTTCTCCTGCACGCATTTTTCTAACAAAATGGTGTCGTAGATCATCGCGTTCCCCTGGCGGTTGCGATAGAGGTTTTCCCCCATGATCTCGTTGATGACCCCGCCCTCGCGCGACCAGCGGTTGTTGTTGCCCATGTGCGAGGTGGCGCCGAGCACCCACAGGCGGACTTCGCTCGAGGCGTTGCCACCGAGGACCGGGCGGTCCTGGACAAGCACGACCTTGAGGCCCTCACGGGCGGCGGTGATGGCACAGCAGGTGCCGGCAAGGCCACCACCGACGACCACCAGGTCGGCGTGATGGGTGACGGTGTGGAGGGAACGACGGTCGGTGGCGGGTTCGAGGATCATGGGAGTCAGGGGTCAGGAGTCGTTAGGGATTGGAGACTTGCGGTTTCAAGTTGCGGTGGATGCCGCCGATCCAGAGCAGGACCAGGGCAAACGGATGGAGCAGGGCCATGACGAGGAACCAGGGTTCGTAGCCCTTGCCCTGGACCGCTTCGATGAGCGGACCGAAGAGCATCTTGAAGCCTTGGTCGAGGAAGCCGGCCGGCTTGGTGGAAGGACCCGAGACCATCGCGGCGACGATCATGTTCATCGCGATGCCGCCCAGGGTGCTGCCCGCGGCTACCACGCTGAAGACGGTGCCAACGGAGTGCTTCGGCACGACGTCCACGACGATGGCGCTGATGTTGATCAACCACGCCAGCGAGGCGAGCACGGCGATGACCGTGAAGGTCATCGTCAGCGGCAGGCCGGTGGCGTGGGTGATGAGGGGCGACACGGGCATCAGGCAGGCGGCGCCGAGCATCACCCACAGCCGCGCCTTGACCGGCGTGTGGCCTTTTTTCACCAGATGGCCGGACAACCAGCCGCCAGCGAGCGAGCCGACCCCCGCCGCGGCATAGACGATCCAGGTGATCGTCAGCGCCCCCTGGTCGAGACCGCGGTCGGTGTTGAGGTACTTGGCGAACCAGAACTGATAGAAATACCACACCGGGTCGGTGATCAGCCGGCCGAAAAGCAGGAGCCAGACCGGACGGAAACTCAGCACCTTGCCCCAACCCCAGCCTTTTTCGTCGGCTGCAGGGGGCTCCTCGCCTTCCTCGATGAGCTCCAGTTCCTCCTTCGCGAGCAGCTTGCTCTCGCGCGGCTTGCGGTAGAGCAACAACCAGGGGATGAGCCACAGGAAGCCGGCCATGCCGGTCAGCAGGAAGCTCATGCGCCAACCGGTGCCGTGTTGGAAAACCGACTCGATGAAAGGCAGCTTCGAGGCGTAGTCATACTGCGCGAGCGGAATGACGATGTAGGGCGCGATGGTGGCGCCGATCGTGGCACCCATCGTGTAAAATCCGATCGCCAGCGCGCGCTCGCGGGCCGGGAACCACTCGGACACGGCCTTCGAGGCGGCGGGCCAGACACCGGCCTCACCCAATCCCAGCAGGAAGCGGCAGCTGCCCATCGAGCGCATGCCCTGGGCCCAGGCGGTGACCATGTTGGCCATCGACCACCAGATCACGAAGGCCGCCGTGCCGGCGCGCGTGCCAAGCCGGTCGACCAGCTTGCCGGAGATCAGGTAGGCAATCGTGTAGGCGACGAGGAAGATGTTGACGATGTTCGCATAGTCGCGGTCGTCCATGTGCAGGTCTTCCTGAATCGTCGGCGCGAGAACCGAGAGGGTTTGGCGGTCGACGTAATTGAGCACGGCGGCGAGGAACACCAGCACCACGATCCACCAGCGCATGCCTTTGATTTTCATTGTTTGGAGAGTTGTTGGGGTTTTCCGGCAAGGGTCTTGCCGTTTGGCAGCAAACCCGAAATGGCAAATGACACGCTGCTTGCCGACGCATCCAGCGGCAGCGTGAATTCCCAAGGGAAGGTCTTGTCCGTGAGCGTCACCGGACCCTTGCCGAGGTCGTAGTTCAGGCTGACTTCCCGGAAGGTGCTCGCGTCATCAACCAGGTAGATGAAGGCCTTGGTGGTGGCTTTGCCGAGCTGGAGCACCATCGCCCGGCCCTTGGGGTCGTCGAAGTCCAGGAGCCCGCGTTTCCATGCGCCGTCGGCGCTTCCGCCCATCACCTTTTCCTGGAAGCGTGGAACGATCCTGCAGTCATCGAGCACCACGGCGCACAGGCCCCTGGCGGGGATCGTGACTTGCAAGCGGCCCTGGGTGCTGCCCTTGCTGACGAATGGCTGGTTGTTCACGCTCATCCGGACCGGAAACGAGCCTTTGGGCAACAAGCGGTCGTTGAGAGTGATGTTGGCGGTGACTTCCTTTTCCGATTCGTTGAGCAAGGCGATGTAGAGGGCCTTGTCGCCGCGGGCGGTGATGTGGTTGATTTCGGGGTTGTCGATCTCGAGAAGTTGTTTGGGCATCCAGAGGATCGCGTCCTTGGCGTCGTAGAAGCGGCCTTTTTGCGTGCCGTAGCATTTGCTCTGCAGGTAGGCATAGCCTTCGATGAAGTGGGAGGGAAAATCGATCGCGCCATCGGAGCGGGCCAGGGTTTCACTCACCAGGTAGTCGACGATCATCGATGTCATCGGCCAGATGTGGTTGTAGTGCATCGAATTGACGCCCAATTGTTTGTGCGGTCTTAACGGATAGTCGGGTTTCTCATAGACCGTGCTGCGTGCCGTGTTGATGTGGTAGCCCGGAAAGTTGGTGTAGCGGCCGACGATGGCCGAGCGGCCGAGCGCCCGCAGGAAGGGGTCCTTGGCCAGATGGCCGATGCGGATCAGCCATGGGGCGTGGTTCGCCATGAAAATCGCGCGGTGGCCCGTGCTGGTGCCGCTGGATTCGCTGGTCAGGCCGATCGAGGACAAGCGCCATGCGGGCACGCTTTCCTTGGCGGCGCGCATCTGCTTGTGTCCCTTCCCTTTCAAATACGAGTAATGCGGCGCGAAGCCGTCGGGGTGCACGGTGACGTCCTTGTCCGGAATGCGCGGCGACATCCAGATCTGTTGGGCGAAACGCCGGGCCCCCTCGTGCGCGGCATCGAGATAGCGCTTTTCGCCGGTGAC
Organism: uncultured bacterium; assembly: GCA_965650215.1. Lineage (GTDB taxonomy): Bacteria > Verrucomicrobiota > Verrucomicrobiia > Verrucomicrobiales > Akkermansiaceae > Luteolibacter. The sequence continues at coordinate 6,632 of CBFGOB010000119.1, forward strand.
TTCATGCAGTTCCAGCAGCCACGCAAAGCGCGGGTTGTATTCCGTCCAGAAGAACATGCTGTCGCCGAAGGGATCCTTGAAGTCGCTTTGTGGCGTGGCGATGCGCTCCCGCAGGTATTGATCGGCACCCTGGATGGCGAAGTCCAGATAGGCCTGTTTGCCGGTCATCTTGTACAAGGCCAGGGCGTTGGGCCAGGTCTTGCCCGCTTGTTCGACTCCGAGATTGCGGGTGCGGCTGCCGAGGTATTCCCTTTCAGCGAGCTTGATGAACACCGTGCCGCTGCCGCCGAAAACGTTGTGGAGTGCCGCCAATTCGCTGATGGGTGCGCAAGGGCCGTCAAGGGTGTAGGATGGGGCCTGGGTCTTCTGCTTGCGATCGGTGGTGAAGAGGAACTTGCCCCGGCTCAGCATGTATTCGATCAGCGGATAGGCGCGCTGTTCGAAAATCTCCTCGTTGTCGGTGATCATCGCCAGTTCCAGCGGGTTGAGCGATGAGACGTTTTTCACGGCACCCGGGGCGTCGGTCGCATAGCTGCAGCCTTTTTCCTCCACATGGAAGCGGCTCCATTCGCTCATGCCGTAGTCGACGATGTTTTCCAGCGTGCGGTTGAGCGAGCCGATCGCATTCGACCGGTAGTCGCGAAAGCCGTAGAGCGAGGTCGCGATGGCTTCAACGGCCGTCGTGGTCCTGCCCTTGACCAGAAACGGCCGCAGCTTGAAGGTGAAGATCTCGTTGGCCTTCAGCTTCGACCCCGGCAGTCCGAGCACGGGCGCGAAGGTCATCGCTTGTGCGCGTCCCTTGGCGTTGCGCACCGCCACACCGAAGCGCGAGTTCCCCATCACCGGCAACTCATCGAAGGGAAATTCTTCCGGGTCGACGACGATGCCGAGCGTGAGGCCCTTGTGCGTGACCAGTGCGGTCGGAACCGGGCAGCGGTAGGCGAGCTCCATGTAGCTGGCGGAGGGAAAGCGTTTTTCCTGCCAGA
>CBFGOB010000120.1:0-7570 GCA_965650215.1 uncultured bacterium
GCACCATCTGGCCTTCTTGAAACAGCACCTGCATCAATTGCCCATCGACCCGACTGCGCACCGTGACGGTATTGAAGGGGACGACCGTGCCGAGACCGTTCAGGTAGATCCCGATGTCCCCGGTTCTGGCTGCCGCGGCGATGACCGGCACGCTGCTGGCTCCGGTGTTGCGCCCTTGGCCCGCGCGCAACTGGCCCTCGCCGGATTTCGTGACCAGCGCGTAGGCGCCGAAGGCGATCAGGCTCAGCCCTCGTAAAGCGGATTGGAAACCTCCATGCCCCACTCGCCAAGGATCCCCTCCCGGCCACCCACCATCACCGAGCGGTTGTCCATCGGCTCGTCCTCGAGGATCTTCGCCGGATGCATGCCGGCCTCGAGCGCCGCCGCATAGATGAACGGGAAAAACGCGGTGCCGAGCGGACGCCTGCCGGACTCGATGAAATCATACGGCGCCTGCGCATAGTCGCGACCACCGACATGGGCCAGCACCTCTCCGCTTTCCTGCTCGACCATCAGGCAGGCCCCCTGGACATAGGACGGCTCCGTGCCCGAGGCCTTGCGGTACTCGGCATGCTTCTGCGCGGTGTAGCCCGGATGCGCCTCGGCACGCGCCAACGATTGCTCGAGCTGCTTCTGCGCCGCCTCCTGGGCCTCGGCCAGGATCGTGGTGTGGATCTTGTAGCCGCCGGCGGCCAGGCCGTCGTCGCCCATCACCCGGCCGACCGCCTCGGCAATCCGCTCGTACAAGTGCGAGGTGCCGCGCCTCAGCGGCCGCGGATTGAGGACCAGCGGCGTCTGGCACAAGCGGTGCGCCTCGCGGCTGCCGAGCGAACCGAGCTCGGCCATCCGGTTGAGCACCAGGTTGCGCGAATGGCGGTTGCCCTTGCTGTTGTTGAGCGGCGAAAGGTTGGTCGGGTTCTTGATGCATCCGACGATCGCCGCGCTTTCCAGCGCATCCAGCTCGGAAGGCTCCTTGCCGAAATACCCGAGCGATGCAGTACGAATCCCATAGTAGCCGCTGCCGAAATAAATCCGGTTGAGGTAGAACTCGAGAATCTCGCGCTTGCTGTAGCGCTTCTCGATGCGCATCGCCAAAAAGGCCTCGACGATCTTGCGCTGCATCCCGCTTTCACCCGCACGGCGGCGCTCGCCCTCGAGATCGTAGGCGTTGCGCGCCAACTGCTGGGTGATGGTGCTCGCCCCCTGCGTCGTCGACCCCGCCTTCCAGTTGAGATATCCCGCACGCACGATGCCGATCGGATCGATGCCGATGTGCGTGTCAAAGCGCTGGTCCTCCCCGGCCTTGAGCGCGTCGATGAAAATTTGCGGCACGGCGTCGATCGAGACGACGCTGCGGTTCTGCACGAAAAATCGCCCGATCTCCCTGCCGTTGCGGTCGACAATCAGGCTCGGCAGCTCGAGCTCGTTGATCTTCTCCAGATCATAGGTTCCGGCCCGCTCGCGGTAGGGACGCGTGTATTCCTCCAGGAAGCGGTAACCGAACCAGCCGCCCACCGAACCGAAGAGCAAGAGCCAGAAAAACGACCAGAGCCAGAACCCTTTGCGCTTGATGAACAGGGGCTTGCGCCTCTTGTTCGTTTGCGTTGTTTGATTGATCGCCATGTCTGATCCGAATCGATTGCCGGACGCGTCTTCCGACCAGCGCGCCCAGAGCTACCCCATCCCATCGGCTGCCGCAACCCCTTCCTTGAGGCCGCGGATCGACTCACGGATCCACAGCTCCGGCCCGCTGCGCTTCGCGGACTACATGGCGATGGCCCTCTACGAACCGGATCTCGGCTACTACGCCAAAGGCATCCGCCAGGTCGGCAAGGCGGGTGATTTCTTCACCAGCGTCAGCGTCGGCCCGCTTTTCGGCCACCTGCTGGCGCGGCGTTTCCTCAAGGAATGGCAGCAGCTCGGCCAACCGCAGCGCTGGCGCATCACGGAATGCGGAGCCCACGACGGCACCCTCGCCAGGGACATCCTCCACGCCCTGACCGGACTGGCGCCCCAAGCCCTCGAGGGCCTCGAATACGCGATCCCCGAGCCACTCGACTCCCTGCGCCGCGCCCAAGCGCAAACGCTGAGCCCCTACGCCGCCATCGTCCGCCACCCCGGCGACGCCACCGCACTCGACCTCCTGCCGGGCATCGTCTTCGGCAACGAAGTGCTCGATGCCCTGCCCTTCCACCTCGTCGAATGCCGGCAACAGCAATGGCGGGAATGCCGGGTGAAACTCGACGATAACGGAAACCTCGACTGGGACCTGCACCCAATCAACGACCCGGAACTCATCGCCGCCCTCGCCGCCATCGGCAGCGACTTTGCCGATGGCTACCGCACGGAAGTCCGCACGAATTTCCCGAGCTTCCTCCAGCCACTGGCCCGAAGCCTGTCGGCAGGCACCATGATCTGGATCGATTACGGTTTCCACCGCGACGATTACTATCACCCGGGCCGCCACCGCGGCACCCTGCGGACCTTTGACCAGCATCGGGCGGGAGAAAACCCGCTCGAGCATCCGGGCGACAGCGACATCACCGCCCACGTCGATTTCGATGCGGTCGCCGAAGCCGCTGCCGCACTCGGGGGCATTCCGGGCCCGCTGACCAGCCAAGGCTCCTGGCTCACCCAGGTCGCCCGCGATTGGTTGCTGGGTCAGGAAGGCACGGCGGACGCGAAACTCCTGCGCCAATTCCAAACCCTCACCCACCCGGCCCAACTCGGCCGCAGTTTCCAGGTCATGGAGATCCGCTGGAACCGCGCGGGGTAAAATCCTTGCCGCCCCGCCGCCGACCGGTACTCTCAGGGCTCATCCATGCCGGGATGGCGGAATTGGTAGACGCGCTTGATTTAGGATCAAGTATCGCAAGATGTGCAGGTTCGATCCCTGTTCCCGGTATTTCCGAGCTCAAGGATTCAAATTGACCACGTGCACCGCACCCGCAGGACCGCTTCCTGAAAATACGGGCTGCCCTTCGCGCAAGACCGTGACCTTTTGCCCCGCGCCGTCGCGTTCGACCACCAGGTCCCAGGCACAATCGAATGCCCGCACGTCGCGCAAGGCCATCTTCGACCACCCTGCGGGCAAGCGTGGCGCGCATTCAAAGCGATCGAAACCCAAGGGTGAAATCCCGAACATGCCCTCGGTGAAGACCCGCGGGTATAGCGAACCCGGGCAAAGCATGTCGACCGCATCCTCGTCGGGATACGGGCCGCGCGGGCCGAAAATCTGCGCCTTCACCACCCGCCGGGTCAGGTCGAGCGCCTGCCCGGTGCGGCCCGCTTGAAACAACACCCGCAACGCGTAATAGGTTTCGCGCCCCCACTCGGTCTCCGGCCGATCGGACGCTGCTAGAAGATCGCCTCCCGCCATGCGCGCGGGCCAGAGCTTGTCGGAAAGCATCGCATCGAGCGTGGCGTCCTGACGCCGCGTAATCCCCATCGCAAGAGGCATCAGGATCCATCCGCGCAGCACCTGGTTTTCCTTGAAGTAGCGGTAGGTTTTGAATCCCTCCACGTCCGCGCCAAAAAACGACTCGATCGCCGCCGCCAGCTTGGCCGCCCTGGTCTCATGCAACCGAGCCGCTTCCTCCTTGCCCAAAGCGCGGGCCACCCTCGCCGCATGGATGAATCCGCCATACGCCAGCGCCGAGGTGCTGAGATTCGCATCACCTGTCGGATAGCGACCCTCCATCTCATCGGTCTTCGAAGCCACCACGCCATCGGCATTGAGATGCCTCTCCACCGATGCGGCGCTGAATTCGATCAGTGGCCACATCTCCTCCGCCGCCTTGCGGTCTCCCTGGAACAACAAGAACTTGGAGAGCCCGTAGAGCACCATCGCATCGTCGCCGCGATCCCGCTGCGTGAGCTTCAGGGCCTCATGCTCGAAGGAACCCGGAAACGGATCGATGCCATGCTCGCGGCAATGGTCGAGCCAGATCCGGTACATCTGCATCGACGCCTCATTGAGAACCTGGTCGCCGAAAAACGGGAACAAAGGGCTCGAGTATTCCACCGGATCATTCGCCCAGATGCCCGGCGTGTAAGTCAGGCTGCCATTGTGCGTGATCACCCCCTTGCAGGTTTCGATCGGCGCCTCAAGCACATGCAGCTTCTGCAGGTTGTAGGCCGCGACCAACATGGGATCGGGCACCTCGAGCCGGCCCGGCCCGTTCCAGGCAGCAGCGGCCAAAGCCATCCGGGCCTTTCGCTCAGCGCCAACATCGACCGCAAATGCAGCCTCGTCGACACGCCGCGCCTGAACACCGCCCGAAAACCTCAACACCGCACCCGGCTTGAGCTCGACCTCCCGCACACCAGGCAGCACCCACTCGGTGCTCACCTTGCCGCCAATGGTGTTCAGCACTTGCCCCGAAACCACCTCCAGACGCAGCGCCCTGTCACCCCTGTTGTGGCATTCCCATTCCTCAATCGCCAGAGCCTTGTCCACCGATGCATACACCGTACGCCTCAGGAACATCCCACGATAAGGGGCATAATCGATCGTCAGGCATCCATCAAAAGCCACCGAGACCGGCTCGAAGCCCGCGCGCACACGGCCATCCACCGACAGCACCGGCATCGTCTCGAGGCCACCGCGGAAGACCACCTTCGGCTTTGCCGCCGGGTCCTGAACATTGAAAAACCTCGCCTGGTACTGCAGACCCTTCACCGCATCCACGTGGCACTCCATGACCGCCTTGCGACCCTGCATGTTCAAAACCACGGGTGACGCACCCGCCTGCAAGGTGTGCCGGATCACGCCAGCCTCACTCCAATCCCAAAACCCCGGCTCCCCATCAGCCGCCGCCAGCACAGGCGACACCACAAGCCAGAGCAACCCGCCCAGACCGCGCATCCGGAATCCCATCTCGGGCCAAATCATGATCCAAGCATAGTTCCAGCCCGCCCCGCTTCTGCCCAAATCCCGCCATCAACCGTGCATGGTTTGCAGCCTTCCCCAAAGCCCCGGCTCGCCGGCCCCAGCCTTGGCGAAGGCTGGTGGAGCATAGCGGATTCGAACCGCTGACCTTCTCATTGCGAACGAGACGCTCTACCAACTGAGCTAATGCCCCGATTGCCGGGAAACGGCCACTACATGCCATCCTCCGGCCGCTCCCGCAAGGCGGAACTGCGCATCCGGCGGGCATCTTTCCGCCGCCAAACCAGCGATCAACCGGCCGGACCGGCCGAAGTCATCATCAGGCACTGCAAGCCATGGGTCTCAAACGCATCGCGGATCCGGTTTTCACAGTCGCACACGCTGTCGTGCTTGTCCTCCTGGGTCTTTTGATTCCACGCCTCCTCACCCACCTCACGCTTGGCCACCACCAATGCCAGGTGAGCCGTCAGGTCCTGCCAGAACACCTCTTCCTCATAGTCCCGAAGCGCCTTCCAGCCCCGGCATTCCTGATCCTCGAACGCGATATGCCCCAAGCGGCCGTCCTCCTCGCTCGCAAACACCGACCCCGCAAAACCATATTCCAAGGCATGCATCAACAGGTGCTGCTCCAGATCATCCACCTCCGAGCGATAGGCATGGTCATCATATTGATGACCGGAACAAACCACCCATCGGGTCACCGCGACCATCTCCAACAACAATTCAAACTGACTGCAAGAAAGCCCGAGATTCACGTCACTTCTGTATTTCATGGAGAGCTCGCAATTAACTGCCTGCCGGTTACGGATCGTGCGAATCCATAACAGTTAGCATTTGGAACGGGTTGGAAAATATTGGCCCGGATCCCCAGCGCAATATAAAATTCATTTATTTTAAGAATAATGTATCTTCTTGTCCGATTTATCTCCCGCGAAACCCAGGGCGCGGCGGCGCATCCATTCCCCGCCGGCGGGCTGCCATCCCCCCCGGAAGCCATCGGCCGAATCGCCTGGAAGCGCGAAAAATACATGACAAATCCGGTGGATTCGTGGCAAAAGGGCGTCAGATGCGCCGTCATCCCCACGTATGCTTGTCCAAATTCACCCTTGCTCCATCTTCGCCCCATGACTTCCGCCGCCCGGCTCTCGATTTTCAGCACCCTCATGCTGCTTCTGCTTCCCAGCTGCGGCGATCCGCCGCCACCCCTCACCCAGTCGAACATCGGGCCGGGCATCGGGCCCTTCGACTCCAGGGGCAACTACCGTGAGGACTGGGCGGACGATCCGAGGAAATGGCGCCGCCCCTCCAGCCAGCTGGCCAGCAACGACCGTCCGCCGCCGAACGCCAATCCGCTGCCGCCAAGCAGTGCCGGCATTTCGCGGCCCACCCCAAGCGCCAGCACCCGCCCGCCCTCGCGGCCGGTGGCCAGCTCCACCGCCCGACCGGCCACACGCCCCCCGGCAAGGCCCAGCACGCGCTACCACACGATCCGTCGCGGCGACAGCCTCTCGGCCATCGCCAGCCGCTACGGCACTTCGGTCGCCGCCTTGCGCCGGGCCAACAACATTTCCGGCAACCTCATCCACCCCGGGAAACGCCTCGTCATCCCCAGCCGCTGATTTCCGAAATTGCAGCACCTGTGAGAGCTTCCTAGACTCCGCGGAATGGACATCCTCGCGAAGAATTTGCTGATCCTGGCCTCCGCCGGGTCAGGCAAAACCTTCCAGCTGAGCAACCGCATCATCGGCCTCATCGCCATGGGCTCGCCACCGGAGCAGGTGGTCGCCCTGACCTTCACCCGCAAGGCTGCCGCGGAGTTCGCCGATGCGGTGCTCAACAAGCTGGCGAAGGCCGCCACCGACAGGCAGGCCGCCGAAACCCTGCGCGCGGAACTCGGAGTGAGCCAGGCGGATTTCAGCGACCTGCTCGGCCAGGTCGCCCGCTCGCTGCACCGCATCATGCTCGGCACGATGGACAGCTTCTTCGCGAAAATCGTCCGCGGCTTCCAATACGAACTCGGCCTCACCGGTGGGAAATTCGAACTCATCGAAGGACCGCAGGCGGAACTCATGGCCGATGAGATCCTCACCACCATCCTCGGCGAGGTGCTCAACAGCAGCAAAGGCGAGCAGTTCTTCCACGCCTTCCGCCGCGCCAACATCGGCAAGGAGCAACAGGGGATCGGCAAAAGCCTGCGCGATTTCATCCGCATCTGGCACCAGCGCTACCGCCACCACCCGCAACTGGTCTGGGGGCCGGAGCACCTGACCCCACTGCAACCCGATGCCTGGGAAGCACGGAAGCACGGGCTCGCCCACGCGGCACTCGCCGCCGTCGAGCAGGTCGAGTTCACCCGCAAGGGACAGCGCGAAGCATTGGAAAAAGCGATCTCGGCCATCCGTGACCACAGCATCGGCAGCGGCAGCCTCGGCAGCAGCTCCGCCCCCTCGCTCGCCCAGGCCATCCTCGAGGCGGCGGCCACGCAAGGCGGCGAATCGCTCACGCTCAAGTTTTACAAGGAATTCGAGATCCACGGCGCCGGGGCCACGGCCATGCGTGAGATGGCGCGCCTTGCCGCCGAATGCGAACTCGCGGCCGCCATCGCGCGCACCCGCGCGATCCGCGAGGTGATCGCCGCCTACGACACCGATTGCGCCACCCGCCTCCGCAAGCAGGGAC
>CBFGOB010000121.1:0-7553 GCA_965650215.1 uncultured bacterium
GCTCGCCTCTCCACTCGGGGAAAAACGCCTGCTGGCAATCGACCCGGGCTTCCGCACCGGCTGCAAAACCGTCGTCCTCGACCGCTCGGGAAAGCTTCTCCACCACACGGTCCTCCACTGCACCGCCGGATCGAACTCCCAACTCTACGAAGCCGCGGTCGAGCTCACCACCCTGCTCAAGACCTATCAGATCGAAGTGATCGCCATCGGCAACGGCACCGCCTCGCGTGAGGCCGAAGCCTTCGTCCGCAAACTCAAGGTGACCCTGCCGGTCATCACCGTGAATGAAAGCGGCGCCTCGATCTATTCCGCCTCCGACGTCGCCCGCGAGGAATTCCCGGACCAGGACGTCACCGTCCGCGGCGCGGTCTCGATCGGCCGCCGTCTCATGGATCCGCTCGCGGAACTGGTCAAGATCGACCCGAAATCGATCGGGGTCGGCCAATACCAGCACGACGTCGACCAGCGCGCGCTCAAGCACAGCCTCGACGACACGGTGGTGTCCTGCGTCAACGCGGTCGGCGTCGAGCTCAACACCGCCTCAAAGCAGCTGCTCTCCTATGTTTCGGGGCTGAATGCCACGCTGGCCGAGAACATCGTCGCCCACCGCAATGAACACGGGGCCTTTGCCTCGCGCGAACAGCTCCGGCAGGTGCCGCGTCTCGGTGACAAGGCCTTCGAGCAGGCGGCCGGATTCCTGCGCGTCCGCGGCGGCAAGCACCCGCTCGATGCCTCGGCCGTCCACCCGGAGCGCTACGCCCTCGTCGAACAGATGGCGGCCGACGTCGGCTGCAAGGTCGAGGAACTGCTCGCCAGCGAAGACGCCCGCAAGAAGATCGACCTCAAGCGCTACGTCCGCGACAACGTCGGGCTGCCGACACTTCAGGACATCCTCAGCGAACTCGCGAAACCCGGCCGCGACCCGCGGAAGCAGTTCGAACTGTTCTCGTTCACCGAAGGCGTCCACACCCCCGCCGACTTGAAACCCGGCATGAAACTCCCGGGTATCGTCACCAACGTCACCGCCTTCGGCGCCTTCGTCGATGTGGGCGTCCACCAGGACGGGTTGGTCCATGTCTCACAGCTCGCCGACCACTTTATCCGCGACGCTTCCGAAGTCGTGAAAGTCGGCCAGAAGGTGCAGGTGACCGTCGTCGAGGTCGATCTGAAGCGCAACCGCATCGCGCTCTCGATGAAATCGAAACCGGACCTTGACGGGCAACGCCGCAGCGCGCCCGGCGACCGCGACTCACGTCCGAACCGCCCAAACCCGCAGCGCGGCAACCCCGCACCGGTCAACGACTGGTTCTCCCAAGCGATGCAGCAGGCGAAGAAAAAGTGAAACAGCTGGCGGCTCAGGCAGCCTCACCCATCAGAACCCCTGCTGCAGCATCCGCGTGGCCTCGTCGAACTGATGCACGAAGGCCATCATCGCCCGCACGCTGACCCAGCAGAAGGCGATCACCAGCAACGTGATCCCGACCTTGAGCACCGGATGCATCTTCGGATGAAACCACACCGAGGGCAGGACGCACGGTGGCAGGGTCAGGAAAGTCAGAATGATGAACGAAGTGCTGAAATACCATGGAAGCTTTTCCGGAGCCGCGGCCACGGCCTGTGCAGGCGCCGGCCTCATGCTTTCATCCAGAAACTCGAAGCAATGCTTGCACTTGACCGCCTCGTCCTGGATCTCCTCCGCACAGTAGGGGCATTTCTTCATCGGTCCCGCATCATCCTACAAATCCGTCCGCCTGTCGATAACTCAACCTGGATTCGGAACCTCACAGGCATTGCCGGTAGGGTCATTTTGACAGGATGACCATTGAGGGGCGTGTGGGAACAGATCGTGCGGATTTTACGGATCAGGCAGGCTCGAAAAGCCCAATCACAATCTGCGCCAACTGGTGAAATCCGTGCTTCAATTTCCCTGTTCGGGCCCAATCGAGCCGCAGCCCATCCATCACGGCGGCAGCAGCTTCTCAAGGACCTCAGCTGCAATCCCATGCTTCGGCGCGAAGGCATCGCTCGCGACATACTGCTGCAGGCTGCGCAGCATCTGTCGCGCCTCCGGCCTGTCCTGCAAGGCCATGAGATCGATCGCACAGACGAGCATCGAACCCTTGCCAACCTTGGTTTCGAAGATGAGGCCGAGCTTGTGGTTGCGGTCGAAGTTGTCGATCACCTGCACCAGCGGGCGGTAGTCGTCGGGCGTATCGTCAAGCACGACCGGACGTGAACGCTTCACCAGATACCACCATTGCCAGTTGCTGTGGAACTCCGTGGGAAACTCCGCAAGGACGGGCGACTTCGGATCGCAAAGGATCCCCAGCGTTCCCGGCGGCGGCTCGACCCCGCGCTTTTTCGCGGCATGGGTGAACATCGGCGACCAGAAGTCGGTCTGGAATGCCCCACCGACACTGTGGGGAAGCTTGCCCGGATCGGGAAGCAGCAGCACCCTGCCACCAGCCGCCAGATGATCGCGCGCGGCGCCAAACGTCGACACCACCTTCACCCCTTCGGCCACGGCGAGGTCGACCTTCGGCGCATAAACCCACAGCGGGTAATCGTTGCGGTAAGGCGTGCCTTTGACCGATAGGCTCAGCACCAGCTTCTGCGGCACCCTGATCCCCAAAGTCGCAAGGTTCACCGCATATTCGCCCACCTCGTTGAGGAACCCGGTCTTCAAATCCACCTTCGTGAATTCCCGCGTGTCCAGCACCTTGCCATCACTGCCCATGAGCCGTGCAACGACCGTGCAGCCCTTGAAATCGGCAGCGCCATAGTGCGCCACCTGAACCTTGCCGCCAAATTCCTGATCGCTGGTCCAGGTGTATCCCTTCATGCGGATCAGCGGCACGGTCTCGCTGCAGAACTGCCGCCATTCCTCGGCCTGTATGAAACCCTTGGGCTCCATGAAGTCGTTGAGCATTCCCACCAAGGCGGTCCCCTGCCCGGGGAAGTCCTGGATGTCGAGAAGCTGGAATCCACCGAAGCCCGGCGTGCGCAGCGCCGCCTCGATGTCCTCGCGGTAACAGATCGCCGCAAGCTTGCCCGAGGCATCGACGAAAGCCTGGGCCTGGTCCAACATCCCCGCATCCTTGAGCCGTTCGCGGAAGACCTCGAAGTTCCTAGCCCTCACGACACCCGTGAATTTTTCGATGTCGCGGAAATCCGGATAGACCTGGAACTGCCCGGTCTCGTGACCGATTGCCGGCACCGGCGTGCCCTCGATCGCCTTGACGTAATCGATCAAGGTCGATGGCTCCCGGAAATCAATGTGGGGACGCAGACCGGGATTGAACACCGAGTCGGATCCGCGGATGAGCTTGTCGGTCTTGGTCAGCGACTTGGCGACCCAGAAGTCGTCGCCTTCCGCCAGGCTCGGATCCCAATGCATGTTGTTCGAGCCCTGGGCATGCAGACGGTTGGGGGCCAGCTTGCGGAAATGCCTCACCATCTCGAACATGCCTTCGTTGCGGCCAAGTTCGTTGCCCAGGGTGAACATGACGAAGGACGGGGAGTTGCCGAACCATTTGAAGATCAACTCACCCTCGCGCTTGCCGTAATCGTAGAGCGAAACCTTCGATCCGGACAGTTCCGGCTCGAGGAAATCGATGTTATGCTGCGCCGCGTCCTTGCTGTCGGCGGCATTGAACGCACTGCGCTTGTTAGGCAGCTCGGCTTGGAAATACATCCCGAGTTCGTCGGCGACCTCGAAGGCCGCGGCCGGAGGACACCACGAGTGGTAACGCACGTGATTGATCCCCCAGTCCTTCTGGATCTTGAGAATCCGCTGCCACGAGGCCTTGTCCATCGGCGGGTATCCGGTAATCGGATAGTTCGCGCAATCGAGACGCCCGCGAAGGAAGGCACGCTTGCCATTGACCAGCAACTGGCTGCCATCGCGCGTGAACTCAACCATGCCGAAACGCACGCTTTCCTTGTCGCTGAATTTGCCGGCAAGGGTCTCCAGCGTGAGGTCCATCCTCACCAGCGCAGGCGAAAACTCATCCCACAAGGGCATTTTCCCATTGGGCGCGTAGGTGAAATTCAATTCGCTTCGTTCGCCGCCGATCTCGACCGGCAACTCCTGACTCCGGAACGATTGCGGCTCCGCCACATTGGTGCTCTGGGCGGCCACCTTGAGCATGCCGCTTGCAGGCTTGCCCGTGGCATTGCGCAACACCGCGCGCACCTTGACCGCGTTGGCCTTGAGGTCCGGGATCACCTGCACTTCATCCACCCAAACCGGATCGGTCGCCTCCAACTCGATACGGCCGACGATACCGTTCCAATTCGTCTGAGTCCGCTCGTCCACCGCATGCGCCGGCCCAACCGGCGGCAAGATCGAGTTGTCCACCAAGACCGTGACCGTGCGCTTGCCCGGCGTCGCCACCTTGCTGAGATCAAATACCTGCGGCGCGCTCAAGGTGTCTTCCCAACCGCAAAAAACACCATCGACCCACACGCGGGTGTTCTTGCTGCGCTCAAGCGTCAGCGTGATCCGCTTGCCGGCCCACGATTCGGGAATCACGACCTCCCGCTGATACCACGCCGCGCCTTTCCAGAACCACACCCGTCCGAGCATGTCGAGCGGCGCGTCATTCTTGAGAATGCCCTTGCGGTTCTCATCGGTCGTGCCAGGCAGCCTCACCTGATCCTCGAGGGTCTTGGAATACCAAGCCTGATCCACTCCGGCCTTGTCGCCATCGAGTTGGAAACGCCACGCCCCTGCAAGATCGAGGGTCTCGGCCGCAATCGCGGAGGCGATGCTGAACAAAAACGCGGCAAGGAGATGGGCATTGGCAACAATCGGTTTCATGACAAATCAACAAGGGTCGGAAATCAGCGGCGGAATGGAGATTCAGTGAATGGTGATCCACACCGATCCGCAACCCTCTTTTCGACAGCAGCTGACCTGCCTGCAAGACAGGTGGAAATCGACATGGCAGCCTCGAAACGGATCGTCCTTGGTCGCGGACCCTGAGTGGATGAACCGATGCGTTTTACCCCGAATGCGGCCGGGTTTTATCACGGAATCCGCTGTCATCGCGATGCCCTTACGCTGCCGATGCCGTTTGACAGCACCTGTTCCCGGGATAGCTTTGACACTGATCCCGCCTCACGTCCGATGAATCCCACCACCGCTTACGCCGCCCACAATCCTCAATCGGGTCTCTCGCTCTGGCATTTCAACTCACGCGAACTCCGCCCGGACGACGTGCGCATCGAGATCCTCTACTGCGGCGTCTGCCATACGGACATCCACTTTGTCGAAAACGATTGGAACATGACGATATATCCCGTGGTCCCCGGCCACGAAATCATCGGCCGCGTCAGCGCCGTCGGCTCACAAGTCGTGAATCACCAACCCGGAGACCTGGTCGGCGTCGGCTGCCTTGTCGACTCGTGCCGGGAATGCCCGAGCTGCCAAAAAGACCTCGAGCAGTATTGCGTCAACGACGCGGTCTTCACCTACAACGGCATCGACCGCCACGATGGCGCGATCACCTACGGCGGCTATGCCCAACAAACCACCGTCAGCGAGCGCTTCGTCGTCCGCATCCCCGGGTCTCTCGACCCGGCGAGCGCAGCCCCCATCCTCTGCGCCGGCATCACGACCTACTCGCCACTGCGGCATGTGGGTGTGAAGCCCGGCGACAAGGTCGGCGTCATCGGCATGGGCGGGCTCGGCCACATGGGGATCAAGTTTGCCAAAGCGATGGGCGCCGAAGTCACCCTCTTCACCCGATCCCGCACGAAGGCGGATGAGGCCAAACGCAACGGTGCCGACCATGTGGTCGTCAGCACGGACGCCGATGCGATGAAAAACGCCACCGGCTCGCTGGACTACCTCCTCGACACCGTGCCGGTGGAGCACGACCTGAATCCCTACCTCCGCTGCCTTGCCGTTGACGGCACCTACATCCTGGTGGGGCAACTCACACCCCTGCAACCGACCCTCGACCCGATGCCACTCATCATGGGCCGGCGCTCGCTGATGGGGTCCGTGATCGGCGGCATCGCCGAAACCCAGGAAGTGCTGGATTTCTGCGCGGAACACGACATCCGCTGCGATGTCGAAATCATCGCCATGCAGGACATCCACCAGGCCTACGAACGCATGAAGCGCGGCGATGTCCGCTACCGCTTCGTCATCGATATGGCGTCACTCGGTCAATAACCCGGGGGAATCCGATTCAGAAATCGAACATCGCCTGGGGGCCTTTCTTCACCGGTGCGGCCTCGACCACGCCCTCGCGCAGCCCGGCGATCGAGAAATGAAGGAATCGGCTCAAAGTCAGCTCCAGCCCCGGGGCCCCCGCTCCGCCTTGGCTCAAACGCTGGATGCTGGACATGCCGGTGAGCCAATGGATCACCCCGCCCATGAGGAAATGCAGCCGCCACACAAGCTCTTCCTTGGCCACCGTCGGCAACGCCTTGCCCAACGCCTTCAAATATCGCGCGTTCAAGTCCTGCAACGAGAGCTCCAGAGCCTCAGGCAAGGACTCCGACGGCAAGGCAAGAATCCGCCCCACCAACTGACCGTGCAGCGACTCGCTCAGCTCCGACTTTCTCACCCCCGCCACCAGCGGTCGAACCATGGCATCCACCAACTCCTCCAAGGGCACTGCCTTGCCACCCCATTTCTTCTCCAAAAGCTCTATCCGCGCCACACGCTCCTGCTGGATCGGAGTGAAGATCCGTTGGATCACCAAACCCATCATGCCCTCGCGACTCCCGAAATGGTAATTCACCGCCGCCACATTCGCCTTGGCCGCCTGGGTCACGTCCCTCACCGAGACCAAATCAAACCCACGTTCCGCCACCAAACACTCCGCAGCATCCAACAACTTCAATTTGGCCTTCGAAGGAGGAACATTCAGATCACGCATAAGATGGCCTAAAGCAGCGGAATCAAACGCAATTGTCAAACGAATGATTCAAGGGTGGAGAGCGCCGCTTCCGAACCCCGATCGACCTGCCATCTTGATAATCCATAAAGCTTATTTATTCACACAATCAATTGAACTTAAGTAATTTGAGATTTTTCGAGCGACGCTCCACTGCGTCGTGGCGGCCCTGCGCCCCCTCTGGCCAAGAAAGTGACATTCGATCGATTGAATCATCCGCTCTTGGCAAGCCAACGCCGCGCCAACTCAAGGGCGGGATGCCCCCCGGAAGCTCAGCTTCTGCCAAAAAAAGTGAAGCCGCTTGATAAAAACCACCTCGCCATGCCCTATAAGGCGCATGCATCACTTCAACCGTTTCCTGCTCTGCCTCAGCGCCAGCCTGAGCCTCGGCACGGCAGCCACCCATGAAGCCGATCTGGTGGTTTACTGCGACACCTCGGGTGGGGTCACCGCCGCCATCCAAGGGGCGAAAATGGGCAAAAAAACCATCCTGATTTCCCCCTACGGCCACCCGGGAGGAATGACCACCAGCGGCCTCGGCTGGACCGACCTCGGCAATGTCGCCATTCTCGGCGGCCTTTCGCGCGAGTTCTACCACCGCCTCTACCTGCACTATCAACGCGACGAGGCCTGGACCTT
>CBFGOB010000122.1:0-7526 GCA_965650215.1 uncultured bacterium
GAGGAAGAACGGCCGCTCACGGTTGTCCTCGATGAAGCGCAGGGCCCGGTCGGTCGGCAGGATCGTGGCGAAGGTCGATGCATTGGGGTTGGGGGAAAACACCCTGATTGTCTTCACCAGCGACAATGGCGGGATCAGCAATGTGTCGCAGCTCGACCCGCTGCGCGGCGAGAAGGGCTCCTTGTTCGAGGCCGGAGTAAGGATCCCCTGTGCGATGCGCTGGGTGGGAAGGATCAAGCCCGGATCGTCCTGTGCGACACCGATCACCAGCGTCGATTACCTGCCGACCTTCGCGGGTTTGGCCGGAGTGAAGCTGCCAGCGGGGCAGGTGGTTGACGGCGTGGACATTTCGCCCCTGATCGATGGCAAGCCGATTCCCGAACGCGCCATCTTCTGGCATTACCCGCTGTATCTTTCAGGTCGCGGGCTGACGCTGGGCATGGCGGACGGCAGCGACTGCTCGTGGCGTGGTTTTCCCTCGAGTTCGATGCGGCACGGGGATTTCAAGCTGATCGAATTCTTTGAAACCGACAGCGTCGCCCTGTATGACTTAAGCAAGGACCCGGGTGAGCAGCATGATCTCACGGAAAGCAATCCGCGGCTCGCGGCGGATATGCGGGCCGAGCTGGACGCGTGGCAGGCCGCGACCAAGGCGCCGATCCCGGCGACCCTGAATCCCGAATACATCGGACGTGGCAAATGACCGCTTTGCGCGCGGATCGTGCGGGGGATGTGGTTCCGGTTGGCGAGATGACATTTCTCGGTGAGCACGGAATCAGCTCATGCGCCTTCCACCTGTGCGACCGCCATGGCGGCGACGCCTTCCTTGCGGCCGATGAAGCCCATGGCTTCGTTGGTGGTGGCCTTGATGCCGATGCGTTTCGCGGGAATGCCGAGGGCGGCGCTGAGGTTTTGTTTCATTGCCTCGGCGTGCGGCAGGACTTTCGGCGCTTCGGCAATCAGGGTCGAGTCGACGTTGACCAGCGTGTAGCCTTGCTCGATTGCCAGTGCGCGGCATTTTTCGAGGATTCTGAGCGAGCTGATGCCCGCGCAGCCGGGGTCGCCCGGCGGAAAGTAATGGCCGATGTCGGGCAATCCCATCGCGCCGAGAATCGCATCGGCGATCGCATGGCAGAGCACATCGGCATCCGAGTGGCCGTCGAGCCCGTGGCTGTGGGGGATCGTCACGCCGCCGAGAACCAGCGGGCGGTTTTCCGCGAATCGATGCACGTCGTAGCCGATGCCGATCATGGGTAGGTAAAAGCTGAAATCAGAGGAGCGGAAATGACGGGGCGGATGATCCGCCTTCATTTCAATCATCTGTGAGTATCCGTGTCCATCCGTGGTTCAAATTCTTGCCGCTTCAGAGAATTTCCTCCACCGGGATTTTGCCGTTGGTGGCGACGATCGACCAGGCGTCGGCTTTGCCGGCGACGGGGCTGAGGTCGACTTTGCCGCCGGCGGTTTCGACGAGCAGCTGGCCGGCGGCGATGTCCCACAGCGAGATGCGCGACTCGATGTAGGCATCGAGGCGGCCGCAGGCGATGTAGGCCATGCCGAGGGCGGCGGATCCCATCATGCGCATCTTGCGGGCGCGCAGCGAGGCGCGGCGGAAGCGTTCGATGCCGGTTTTGAGGGCTTCCTCGTCCTTGCCGCAGCCGACGAAGAGGATCGATTGTTCGAGCTGTTCGCGCTTGCTGGCCTGGATCGGTTTGCCATTGAGCATGGCCGGGCCGCCTTTCTCGACGGTCCAGGTTTCATCGATCATCGGATCGTGGATGACTCCCACGACGATCTCGCCGGCGACGCGCAGCGCGATCGAGACGCAGAAGTGCGGGATGTTGTAATAGAAGTTCACCGTGCCATCGATCGGGTCGACGATCCACTGGCGTTCCGATTCCTGGTTGCCGGCGAGGCCTTCTTCGCCGTAGAGCGCGTCGCCGGGCCGGGCGCCGAGCAGGATGCCGGTGATCAGGTCCTGCGATTCCTTGTCGAGCGCAAGCTTGATGTCGTGGTGGCTGGCTTCATCGACAGTGGAGTCTTCGCCGAAGTGCTGGCGCAGGAGTTTGCCCGCTTCGTGGGCGGCGTGGGTGGCGAGTTCGAGGTCGGTCATGGAAGAAAGTCTGAAGGTCAAATGTAGCGGCGGTCTATGACCGTCGGAAGCTAAGCGCAGGAGGCGGCCTTGGCGAAGTGCAGTTCGAGGATGGCTTGGACGAGTTGGTGTGCCAAGTCGTGTTTGGTGGCGGTGGGCAGGGGCTCGCTGTGGTCGAGGTAGACGAGCAGGACTTCGTTGTGATTCGAGTCGAAACCGATGCCGGGTTTCGAGACATCGTTGGCGATGATCAGGTCGCAGCGCTTGCGGGTGAGTTTTTGGCGCGCGTGGAATTCGAGTTGTTCGGTTTCCGCCGCAAAGCCGATGAGGGTACCGTTGAAGCCGAAGGTCTCGCGCGCCGAGCCGAGGATGTCCGGGGTCTTGATCAGCTCAAGCGTCAGCGTGTCGCCGCTTTTCTTGATTTTTTCCGGGGCCACCTGGGCGGGGCGGTAGTCGGCAACCGCCGCGGCAAAGACGGCGATGTCCATGCGTTTGAGGTGCTGTCGGACGGCATCATGCATGTCGGCAGCGCTTTCCACCGGCAGGAAGTCGACGTGATCCGGAACATCGAGCGCGGTCGGGCCGGAGACCAGCAGGACCGTGTGTCCGGCGTGGGCAAAGGCGGCAGCCAGTTCGTAACCCATCTTGCCCGACGAGCGGTTTGTCAGGAAGCGCACCGGGTCGATGGCTTCCCGGGTCGGTCCGGCGGTGACGAGGATGTTCACGCCGTGAGTGTGCTGGCTGCCGCTGCCGGGTGCAAATCAAATGGCGCCCCGGGGGTGCTGCTTGTGGTCTTTACGGGGTGGCAAAAGCCCGTGAGAATGATGCCATCGTGTGGCTTCCATCCATCCCCTGGCGTCGATGCGTGATCATCCCAGCGTTTGCACTGGTGCTGCCCTTGCCAGCTGAGGAACTTCGCATCGAGCGGCCGCTGATGGGCACGCGTTTCACCATGGTGTGTCATGCCCCTGACCGTGCTGCCGCGGAAACGGCGGCGGAGGCGGCGTTTGCGCTGGCCGGGCGCTTGAATGCCACGGCCTCCGACTATTTGCCCGAAAGCGAGCTTTCGAGGTTGGCGTCGCAGCCTGCGGGGGCGTCGGTGCTGTTGTCGCCCATGCTCTATGAGCTGCTGGACCACTCGCGGCGGATTGCAGGGCAAACGGGTGGGGCGTTTGATCCCACGCTGGGGTCGCTGACCAAGCTCTGGCGCGAAAGCCGCGATCGCAAGCGCCTGCCCGATCCGCAACGCATCCGTGCCGCGCGCGAGCAGAGCGGTTGGCAGCATTACACGCTCGATCCCGTGACGCGGACGGTCACCTTGCACCGTTCTCCACTGGCCTTTGATCTCGGTGCTGTCGCCAAGGGGGATGCGGCCGATCGGATGCTGGAGGTCATGGTGGCCGCAGGCATTCCGCAAACGATGATTGCAGCGGGGGGTGACATCCGGCTCGGGGATCCACCTCCGGGGCGCGACGGCTGGCGCGTGGCCTTGCAGACCTTTGACCCAACCAAGGCCGACGAGGTGATGGTTCTCGCCAACGCCGCGGTTTCGACTTCCGGGGATTTGCACCAATCGGTTGAAATCGATGGGGTCCAGTATTCCCATATCCTCGATCCCCGGACCGGCCTCGGCCTGACGCGACGCATTGCGGTCAGCGTGATTGCGGATGAGGCCAGGCTGAGTGATCCGCTGGCCACCGCCGCCTGCGTGCTCGGGCCGGAGGCGGCGCAAGCGCTGCGCCGGCTGCCCGGAGTCCGCGACCTCAGGATCCGGACCATGCAAGATCATCCGGATGATCCGCGTTAAGTCACTGACCAATCATTGTCTCGCCATGAAACGCAGCCGCCGTCATTTCCTCCAGCATTCCTTGTTCGGGTCCGCCGGGCTCGGGCTTGGCATCGCCTCGATTTCGGAAGTGCATGCCGCTCCGGTGGCTGAAGCCGCCGCGCCGGAAATCACTGACGACGTCGAGGTGCTGGTCGTCGGTGGCGGCACGGCGGGAGCGATTGCGGCGATCCAGGCGGGTCGTGCCGGAGCAAGCGTCTTGCTGGTCGAGCGCGGATCCCAGCTTGGCGGCACCATGACCACCGGCGGTGTCGCGTTTCCGGGGTTGTTTGACGCTTGGGGCAGACAGGTCATCGCCGGCATCGGTTGGGACTTGGTCAAGGAGAGCGTTGAACTTGACGGCGGGACGCTTCCGGATTTCGCCAAAGTGCCGCAGCGCCATTGGCACAACCAGGTGTTCATCAACCAGTTCCTCTACGCCATGCTCGCCGAGGAGAAATGCGGGCAGGCGGGGGTGCGGGTGGCATATTACGAATTTCCGCAGTCCGTGATCCAAACCGACAAGGGCTGGCAGGTCGATTGCGTGGGCTTCGGCACCCGGCGCCGCGTGCGTTGCAAACAAATCATCGACTGCAGCGGCGGCGCGGAACTGGTCGGTCTTTTGGGTCTTCCGCGCATGCGAGAGGACGAACGCCAGCCGGGCTCGTTCCTTTACATGATGGGCGAGGCCCATGAGCCGGGGCGCAATCAGATTCACCGGCTCTATGTCCATGGCGCGGATTCCTCGAACTCGCGCACCGTGACTGCCGCCAATCTCGCCGGACGCCAATCGATCCTCGGGAAGCTGCGTGCCAGCAAGCAGCGGATCATGCACCTGCAGCCCGAGACCGGTTTTCGCGAAAGCTTCCGCATCGAGGGGGAAACGCTCATCACGGTGAACGACTACACGTCCGGCCGGAAATTCGAGGATGCCATTTGTTATGCGTTCTATCCGGTCGATCTCCACACCAAGACCGGCGTGAAACCCCAACCGCTGAAGCCAGGCATTGTGCCGACAGTGCCCTTGCGCGCCCTGATTCCCAAAGGCAGCCGCAACCTGATTGTTGCCGGCCGCTGCGTGAGCAGCGACCGGCTGGCGAATTCGGGCCTGCGGGTCCAGGCTTCGTGCATGGCGATGGGCCAGGCCGCCGGCGCGGCCGCGGCGCTTGCCGCGAAGTCCGGCAGCACCCCGCTGGAAGTGCCGCTCAAGGAAATCCACGACCTGCTGCGCAAGCATGGAGCCATCATCCCCGGCGATGTCTAAGGGTCCAAAGCCACCACTCGGAACGCTCCACCGGCGGGCGGTTTCCTTGCTCGCCGGCCTGACTTTCCTGGTGCTGGCGGTGACGGGCGTGCTGGCATTCATCCAACCGTTCTCGATCGGCATCATCGGCCTGCACGCGCTGATGGGATTCGTGTTCATCGCGCTGATCGTTCTGCATGTCTTCCACAACAGCCGTCCGCTCGGTGCCTATTTGCGGAGCAAGGCGCTCTGGGGCACTCTCGCCATTGCCGCCGTGCTCACGGGGCTTTTCGGGTGGCAGCCCGCCCCCGTGAAAACCGTGCTGGGCTGGAGCGGCAACCTTGGCCCGGCGATGCAGCGCTTTGAGATGCGCGGCGACGAGATGGTGTTCGATTACAGCCCTTCCGACGACTACCGGATCAACCTGCGCGTCCGGACCGGTCCTTCATGGGGTGTCGAGCCAGCCCCGCAGCTGGCGATCTGGTTGCAGAATCAGGGCGGCTACCACATCAAGACCCTGCTCGCTCCCGGCGATGCGGCCGAGTTTCCCTATTGGTCGTTCAAGCTCGCCGGCTGGGAAAAGGCCAGACGCGAGGCTGAGGCGTTGGGCGAGATCGATGCGGTGTCCTCACCGACTCCGAACGGATCCTTCGATCCGCGCGATTACATCCTGCCGCGCGATTCGCAGGGATCGACGCCCTATCAGTTGCTGGTCGAGATCAACCAGGCGGGTGACGGCCAGCCGTCCCTGGTGCATGCGGTCGAGATCGACAATTCCCTGCCCCGGACGTTCCAGTTGTTGGAACTGCGAGGATACCCGAAGCGCGGGCCGGACGCGGCCGACGGCAAGCCGGTTTGGGATCTGTATTACCCCGACACCTCGATCCGCTCCGCGCTCGAGCTGATCGACAGTGCCCTGCTCACCATCGAGCGGGGGAAGTGATCGGGTTCTTTTGCTTGGATGGGTGGGTGTGCGTTGGTGTTATTCGCGAACGGCTCTTTGATGGGCTCGGTTTTTTGATCACGGAGGGACGGAGGAAGAGTGGGAGAGACGGAGAAGAAGTTTTTTGGTTTGAATTCACTTCGTCGCTTCGTCATTTCCGTCCCTCCGTGGCAATCAAGATCGCTACCTGGCTCGATGGCTCCAACCACCACGAACCGTCGGGTCGGCTGCAACATGGATCTGAGTGGGCGCCCGTGTGGCCGATCCATTTCCAAGCGCTGATTTCCAATGTCCTTTCTCTAACCGCGCGCCTTCAGTTCGCCGATGCAGGCGGCCATGATGTCGAGGTCGATGTGGTGGACGTCGATGCTCCGGCCAACACCCTGGAGCATGAGCACCGTGAGTTCGCCGCCGAGGTGTTCGCGGAATTCGTGGAGGCCTTCGAAGATCCGGCGCTTGCCGTGTTCGTCGCACCAGTCGAGGCCGGGGTGGTAGGTCGGGAGTTGCAGGGCGTCGATGACCGCGAGCACGCGATCGGCCAATGCGGGCGGAGCGATGCCGGATCGCGACGAATAGAGGGTGTCAAGCGCAAGGCCGATGGCGACAGCGGGGGCGTGTGACAGGCGATAGTCGGTGAGTGCTTCCAGCTTGTGGGCGGCCCAGTGGCCGAAGTCCAGCGGGCGGCTCGAGCCGGTTTCAAACGGATCGCCGCCCCCGGCGATGTGTTCGGCATGCAGCAGTGCGGACCGTTCGACGCAGCCTTCGAGGGCCGCGGGCTCGAGCGCGTGGAGCGCGGCGGTCCGGGCTTCGATCCACTCGAAAAACGCCGCATCCTTGACGAGGGCGACCTTGATCGCCTCGATCAGGCCGGCGCGCCGGGTTTCTTCCGGTTGGGTGTGGAGGTAGCGGAAGTCGTTGATCACCGCGAAGGGCACGGCAAAGGATCCGACCCAGTTCTTTTTGCCGAAGGCATTGATGGCGCATTTGACGCCGACCCCGCTGTCGTCCTGCGACAGGGTGGTGGTGGGGAAGCGGATCAGGCGGACGCCGCGGTGGGCGGTGGCGGCGGCGTAACCGATCGCGTCGAGAAAGGCACCGCCGCCGATGGCGAGCAGATAGGAATGGCGGTCGAGGCGGGCCTGATCGATGTGTTGCCAGGTTTCGCGGACCCAGAGGTCGTCGCTTTTGATCGTTTCGCCGCCCGGCAGGGTGTGCATCGCCTGGAGCTCGACGTCCTGATGGCTGAAGCAGGCTTCGATCTCGGCCTCGAGGCCCGGCCAGGCTTTGGCCACGGCTGACTCGATGAGCACCAGCGCCCGGCGTCCGCCGCCTTCGCGCAGGATGTCGGCGAGTTCGGGGTTCGTGGGGGCGAAGGCATCGCGGGTGAAGACGATGCGGTGCTTGAAGCGGACAGGGATCTCGA
>CBFGOB010000123.1:0-7477 GCA_965650215.1 uncultured bacterium
GGCGAGCTTTGCAGCGTCGCGCCGCTGGCCGACGACGGCACGCGCCATGCCCTGGCCTTCCTCAAGCGCGGTGTCGAGCGCGTATGGCTGAGGACTCCCGACGGCGCCACGCACGCCGTGGAGGTCGTCGCGCCCGCATGACAAAACGACGCGGCTTGGCGCGTATCCGAGCCCTCACCCGATCCACCCCATGAAACTCCATTGGCTTGCCACGCTGCTTGTCGCCATTCCGTCCCTTGCCACCGCGCGAGACCCCAACGTCCCGCCGATGCCGAAGGCCGACGCGGCCTGGAAGGCGAAAATCGCCGCCGCCGCGCCCGCCAAGCCCCGGGTCGAGCCGAAGCAGGCGCGCAAGGTCCTCGTCTGTTCGCTCGCCACCGGCTACTGCCACGACGTCATCCCGCACGTGAAGATCGTCATGGACGCCCTGGCGAACACCGGGGCCTTCGAGGTGACGCACTCGGATGCGATCGCCATGTTCGAACCCGCCGCGCTTGCGCAGTTCGACGCGGTCATCCTCAACAACACCTGCACCAAAGGCCCCGTCCGCAACTGGTTCATCGATGTGCTCGCGATGGACAAGTCCATCGACCCTTCGCAGCACGCGGCCAAGGCGGCGGCACTCGAGCAATCGCTGCTCGACTTCGTCGCCAAGGGCAAAGGCGTGGTCGCGGTGCACGGCGCGATCGTCTTCCTCAACGAGTCGCCTGAATTCAGCACGATGATGGGCGGCAGCTTCGTGATGCACCCGAAGCTGGAAGAGCTGACGCTGAACCTCGTCGAGCCCGGACACCCGCTGCTCAAGGCCTTCAACGGCAAGCCCTTCACGCATCTCGACGAACCGTACTTGCTCAACAAAGCCTATGCGGACAAGAAATTCCGGCCCTTGCTGGAGATCGACATGGGAACACTCGAGGATAAGGCCCGCAAGGCGCTTGAGGGCGACCGCCGCTATGTCGCGTGGATCAAGCCGCACGGCCAGGGCCGCGTCTTCTATTGCTCGCCCTCACACCGCGCGGAGACCTACGAACGCCCGGAAATGCTCCAGTTCTACCTCGACGGCATCCAGTATGCCCTGGGCGATTTGACGTGCGACGACTCGCCGCTGGCGAAACAAGCGGCTCATTCCAAAGACCGTTAAGGAGATCCGCAATGTAGCGGCGGCTCATGACCGTCGGTGGATAGCCGCGCCAGCGGCCCCCATTGAAGACGGGGATCCCGCCTGCGGCGGGGCTCTCCTTCGTCGAGCCAATTACCGACGGTCATGGACCGCCGCTACATTCTGCCACTCTTTCCACAGCTTATCCGACTCGGCAGGAAGGATCGCACGGTCGGCGACGACGATGCGGTAACGGCGCTGCGCGACGGACTTGTGTTCCGGCGTGAGCGGCAGCGGCTGCTTGGCCACCGGATTGAAGTTGGCAAAGGGGGTTCCACCCTCCGCGGACGATCCCCAGACCCGCAGGCGCTCGGCAGTGCCGCAGGTCGGACCCGCGGCGCTCATGATCAGCATCGTCGCCATGCCATCGCGGGTCTTGCCGGCGACGCTCACCCATTCCGCCGGCTGGTGGTTCGCATCGTCGCGATGATGCCCGCCGCTGGTCAGCATCGTGCTGTTGCCGGCATGCCACTCTTGCGGACCGCGCCATGAGAATCCGCTGTAGCGGTAGGACGTGATCTCCACCGCAAGTCCTTCGACCGCTTGCTGGGAAATGTCGATATCCAGCAGGTAGCTGTCCTTGCCGCCGCGCGCGAAACGCAGGTCCACCGATTCGTCGATGGCTGGCTGATAGACCTCGCCGTCGTTGGAAATCTCGAAGCGGTTGCCCAGCTTCAAGCGCACCTCGTCGGCCGTGGCTACGGCGACCTCCGCCTTCACCGCGACGTGGCGTCCCTGCTTCTGTTGGATTTCCCAGGTGTTGTAGTTCCTGCCCCCGAGGGTCAGCATCTTCCACGGCCACCACAGGCCGAAGTGATGGAGGTGGTCGTCGGGTTGGATCCGCGTCAGCCCGAATCCCGAGGGCGTGCAAACCGGGTGGATGAAGGCACTCGCGGCAAAGATCCCGCCGCCTTTCGGTTGCGGCAGCGCTTGATGCCTCCAGGCGAACACCAGCTTGCCGTCATCGAGGACCTCGATGCGGCCATCGCGATCGGCCACCTTGAATTCCGCCAACGCGACGGGCGCGAAGGCATTCAGCAGCACGGCCCCGGCAACGTATCCCCATTTCGCATTCATGACCATCGATTCAACGGCTCATCTTGTAGGCCAGCATCAGTGTGTGGTGCTTCATGAGCATGTTGGGAACTTCCCACTCGGGCAGTTTCCCCTGCTTGAGGTAGCCGAGATAGCTTGCCGCCACTTGTGAGAAATGCGCCTCGTGGCCGACCTTGTAGGAATCCGGAACCTCAAGCACCCAGCCCTTGCCCTGTGGCTTGGCTTTCACGCCCGGCCACTTGCTTTGAACCTTGGCGACGGCGGCGGCGACCTCGGCGGCAAGCGTCCCGCCCGCGACCGGCTCGATGTACAGCGTCGGCTTGTATCCCTGCTCGGCGCCCTGGCGGATGATCAGCGCGCACTTGCTGCCCTGCATCAGCGAATAATGGGTGTCGCCCGCGCCTTCAGGCGCCTCGAAGTTCCAGATCACCGACACCTTGCAGTGCACGCCCTTGAGCTTGTAGACCATCTCGCCATTGCAAACGTAGGGCAGCAGGCCTTCGCCGTTGAGCTTGGCCGACAGCTCCGGCGTGAAACCACCGAGGCCGGTGGCCTTGGAAAACTGCGCGGCACTGATGAGTGTCGGCCACTTTTTGGCGGCCAGCATCTCGACGTCCTCGGGCACCAGCGCCTGTTCCGGAAAGCAACCCCACTGGATCAGGTCGACCAGGTGCGTGCCCACATCGCAAAGCCCCTCGCCCTGGTTGAGCTCGTCGAAGAACCATGGCGGACGCACCAGCGGCTTGCCGGAGACGTACTTGAAGAGGTGGTGGACGCTTTCCTTGGTGACCGCCGGTTGCTCGGGCGTGCCGGCGACCTGGGTGCCGTAAAGCTCCGGCATCCGCGACAACTCGCGCTGCAGCTGGGTCGTGACCTCGTGGCGCTCGGTCATGATGTCATAGAGCAGGACGCCATTCTTCTGCGCCTCGGCGAAGGCTTCGCGCAGCAACTCGAGGTCCTGCGGATTGATTGCCATCGGTTTGTCGGAAAGCACATTGAGGCCGGCTTTGACCGAGGCGAGGATGCGCTCGGTCTTGAGCGCGTTGTTGCCCGCGAGCACCACGACATTGCCGGGTTTGTCCTTGAGCATCGCCGCCAGCGGATCGTCGGACAGATGCACCGTCGTCAGCCAGCGGGTCGGCTTTTCCGCGCGGGTGTTGAACCCCTCGATGCGCGCAAGGTGGAGGTCGAGGTCCGCGCCGGCGGTGGCATAGATGTCGACCTTCGGGTCGACGCCGGGGACCATCGATTTCTGGATCAGGGCCGCGTGGAAGTGGCCGGGGTCCAGGGTCATCAGGCGCACGTCGGCATGCGAGAATCCGGCAAACGTCATCGCGGCGATCCAGGGCAGGTGGGGAAGGGATTTCCAAGTCATGGGTGAAGCTGGTCAGATCTTGAGTTTCTTGGCAAGCTGCACGGCCCAGTAGGCGCCGCGTTCCTCGCGGTGGATCATGCCGTTGGCTTCCTCGTCGTCGAAGCGCTCCGCGACCGGGTCCCACTTGATCGGGCGGCCGAGCTTCATGCCGATCCATGAAACCATGCACGCGGAATTCGAGCGGTGGCCGGTTTCGACATTCGTCACCGGGTCGCGGCCTTCCTGCACCGCCTGGAGCCAGTCGAGGTGGTGGTCCCACTTCGGCGCGCGCTGGAGTTGCACGTCGTGTTTCGACAGGTCGGCGGTGAGAATCGCCGGATCCGAGGCGTCGAGCGCCTTGCTCTTCTTGCCCGCCGTCGGGTCGCTGGCCGTCGCGGAATAGCTGCCACGGCTGACAAAAATCCAGCCCTTCTCGCCTTCAAAGCGGATGCCGTTGGTGAATTTGTCGCTGATGTGCATCTCGGCCCCATTGGCATACTGCAGCTTGACGTCGTAGGCACCGTGCACGTCCCAGAAGCTGTCGGCGCCGGGCCATTCGGCCTTGGCCTCGACCGCGACCGGGCCGGTCAGCTCGGTGCCCATGCCCCAATGCGCGATGTCGATGTGGTGCGACCCCCAACCGGTCATCATGCCGCAGGTGAACTGGTTGAGCCGCAACCAGCCCGGACGTTCCTTGAAACCCTGCTGCGAATGGCAGCGGTCCTTGGTGTAGGGGACTTCCTTCGTCCATCCCAACCACTGGTCGTAGTCGAGGTTTTCCGGCACCGGGATGACCTTGCCGTCGCCGCCCGCAGGATCGATCGGCAGGCCGATCTGCACCCGCAGCACCTTGCCGATCGCGCCATTGCGCACCAGCTGGCAGGCGCGGTGGAATTGTTCGGTCGAGCGCTGCTGCGAGCCGATCTGCAGGACACGGTTCTTGGCACGCACGACGCGGGCAACCACCTGGCCTTCGGCGATCGTGAGCGTCAGCGGTTTTTGCACATAGATGTGCTTGCCGGCCAGCGCGGCCTCAGTGACCGGCTGGGCGTGCCAATGGTCGGGCGTGCTGATCGATACCGCATCGATGTCGTCGCGCTCGAGGAGCTCGCGGTAGTTGCCGCTGGCGAGAATGTCCGGCGCTTCGCCGAGGCTCTTTTGATAGGCCGCGGTGACGCGCTCCTTGGCGAGGGCCGTGCGCTTTGAATCGACATCGCAGACGCCGACGATGCGGGCGAGCTGCGGATGGCGCAGCACGCCCGGAATGTCCATCTCATGGGCAATGCGGCCGCAGCCGATTTGCAGGACTCTCAACGGCTTGACGGCTGCTGCCGCCGCGGCCTGCGTGCGCGAGGTGATGATCGCGGGAAAACCCATCGCGACGGCGAGGGTGCCGCCTCCCTTGAGGAAGCGACGGCGGGAAAACGAGGGATCGGCGGGATTCATGTGCATGAGGGAAACGGTGCGGGTTCTAACCCTTGCATTACGCAGGATGGACGCCACAGCTTGCAAGCGGGATCCGCAAAATCTTGCTGCAGACAAGGTTTCTCCTGCCACACGCGCGCGATCTAACGTGAAAACAGATACAGCGGACTGCCGGAAAGCGTCAGCCCGGCCATCCCGCCCTTCGAGGCGGGCTCGATCGCTTCGCCCTGCTCGGAAGCTACCGGCATCCGCTCGGCGCGGGCGATCACGAAAGGCACCGTGATTTCGACCTGCTGCTCCTCGTTGCCCTCGACCGGCAGCCAGCAGACCCAGGCCCGCCGGCGGCCGTCGCGATGAGCGAATTCAAAGATGCAGCGCCGCGCGCTTTGCTCGATGACTTTTGCGAAGCGGTAATCACCGAGCTGCTGGTGGAAATGGCTGACCGCCCAGTAGGACATCTTGGGCTTGAAGTGGCGCGTGAGCCCCGAAGAGGCATGCACCGAGGGCTCGTCCTTGTCGTCGTAGAAATACAGGTAGGCCCGCCGCACGTCGCGCGTGGCGAAGAGCATCAGCGACCTCACCAGATACTGCGCCTGCTGCAGCTCGGTCTGACCCTGCCAATCGAGCTTCCGGGCCCAGCCCTGGCGCCGCGCCATCGCCGCCGGCGTGCAGGCATCCCAGCCGAATTCCGTGACCCAGACTTCCTTGCCCGGGGCGTGGCGGTCGCGCCACTCGATCGTGCGATCCAGCACCTTGAGGTATTCAATGCCGGGGTCCTCCGGATAGCTGCGCGCCCACGGGCTCTGCCCCTCGCGCCTCGGCTTGGTGGCGTAGGTGTGGACGCTGATCACATCGTAGAGCGCCTTGATGCCCTCGGCGGCAAAGGTTTCGTCGAGATTTTTGCTGTACTTGTCCGAGGGGTCCGCATGGGCCGTGCAGGTCACGATCTTGAGTGCCGGGTCGCCCTTGCGGATGCCGCCGGCCATGGCGGTGAAGATCCGGCGGTAGAGCCCGTCGTCAAAGTCATTGCCGGGCTCGTTGCCGATCTCGACCGAAGTGATGCCCGACTTCGACCGGCCCGGGCCGAAATGCTGGGCGAATGCGCGCCCGTAGCGGAACGCCCATTCCTCCTGGCCCTCCCAGAGTTTTTGATACCCGGGCTGATCCTCGCCAAAGCTGGAAAACATCAGGCAGACGTCGGTTTCAAATCCGTGCTTCGCCCAGGAGCCGTAGAGCTGGTCCCAATCGACCTTGTTCACGCAACGCGGAAAGGTCGGCGCATCGCCGGGGCGCTTCACGTCCCAGTTCATGTTGTGGTAATTGCGCACCAACCCGCAGGTCTTGCGATAGAGTTCGGGCTTGAAGGTGAAGTGGCCGTTGATGCCCATGAAGTCCTTCATCAGCGGCTTCGGCCCGGCCGGCGCCGCGGCGGCCAGCGCGGCGGAACTCCAGAACCACAGGTGGCGCAACAGCAGGCGGAGCGCATTCTTCATCAGGCCATTGATACGCTGCCCCTTCCGCGGACATTGCGGGCGCAGGCACCAAACGCTCGCGGCGCTCAGCGATTGACGCCGAGCAAGGCGTCCTGCACCGCCCCGGCGTCAGGCGCGTGGGCCAGCACCGTGACCTGGTCGCCCGCCTGCAGGCAGGTGTTGCCCTTGGGAATCACCACTTCGCTGCCCCGCGCGATCAGGGTGATCACCGAGCCTTCGGGCAAGTCGAGGTCGCGGATCCGCAGGCCTTCCCTCGCGGCCGCATCGGGGATGTCGACCACCACCAGATCGTAATCGCTGTGCGCCATGGTCATCAGCTCCAGATTGACCAGCGGCTTCGGCTTCGCCGGAACGGTCAGGCCGAGCCAACGCGCCATCCGCCCGAGGGTCGATCCCTGGATGACGATCGAGAGCATCACCGCGAAAAAGACCAGGTTGAAGATCTCCTTGCCGTCCTCGAGTCCGGCCGCGGCCGGATAGGTGGCCAGCACGATCGGCACCGCACCGCGCAGGCCCGCCCAGGACATGAAGGTCCGGCTCTTCCAATCCAGCCCCATGAAGGCAGTGCCCAAAAACACCGCCAGCGGGCGCGCGACCAGGGTCAAGGCGAGAAAGAGCAGCAAGCCCTCGCGCCAGATGCCTGACCACTCGCGGGGAAATACCAAGAGCCCGAGCATCACGAACATCCCGATGTTGGCGATCGTCGACAGCGCCTCGGAAAAGTTGAGCACCCCCTGCTTGTGGACGAACGAGGAATTGCCCATCACGAAGCCGGTGGCGAACACCGCCAGCATGCCGCTGGCGCGCATGAGGTCGGCCAGGCCGTAGGTCAACAGGCCGGTCGCCAGGAACAAGAGGTAGTAATAACTCCGGTCCTCGGGGGTCAGGCGGTTGTAAAGGGCGATTGCCGCGCGGCCGGTCAGGTAGCCGATCGGCGGTGCCGCGCCGAACTGCCACAGCAGGTGGCCGGCGGTGGCGGCACCGAAATCG
>CBFGOB010000124.1:0-7472 GCA_965650215.1 uncultured bacterium
CTACGCTGTGGCCAAAGCCAGCCCATGAGCCCCCTTGCCACCGTTTTCCTGATCGTCGCCATCGCCGCGGCAATCGCCCTCGGGCTCGCACTGCTCCAATGGCGCCTTGAACGCATGCGACACCGCGCGGCATCCACGGCCCTCATCGAGGCCCACCGGGCGGAGTTGGAACAAAGCCGCCAGGAGCGGGAACTTCTGCTCAACGCCCTCAACGACGCCTTTCTGCTCGTCGACCCCTCGGCACAAATCCTCTTCGCCAACCGCGCCGCCCACCGCCTTTGCCACGCCCGCAGCCTCACCGGCCGGCCGATCCGCGAGGCCTTCATTGACCCCCGGCTCGCCAGCGCGCTCGGCCATTGCCTCGATTCCAGCGGGCCCGTCCAAACCCAGGTCACCCTGCCGGACCAGTCATCCCCGGCACGCAACCTGGAAGCCCGGAGCATGAACACCTGGATCATCGATGCCGCCAAACTCCCCGGCCCGGACGGCCATGCCGCACTCACCCGCATCATCATCCGCGACATCACCTCGGAATTCCAGGCAGACCAGATCCGCAAGGACTTCGTCGCCAACGCATCGCACGAACTGCGGACCCCCATGGCGATCATCAGCGGCTATCTGGAAAACCTGCTCGATGACGACCTGCTCGGCGACCCGGAAAGCGCGCGCCGCTTTCTCGGTGTGATGCGCAAGCATGCCGACCGCATGTCGCGCATCATCGAGGACATGCTCATGATCTCCAAACTCGAGTCGGCCGAACACCAACCGCTCCGCAAGGAAGACTTCGATCTCAGGGACTGCTTCCAGGATATTCTCGAACGCCTGGAATCCGTGATCCGCAGCCAACAGGCCGAGATCCGCCTGGCCCTCCCCGAAGACCCGCCGATCACCCTCCACGGCGACCGCTTCTACTGGATGCAGGCCCTCTTCAATCTGGTCGAAAACGCCCTCAAGCAGAACCCCCAACCCGGGCTGAAACTCGAACTCGGTGCCGCGGATCGCGGCGAGCATCACGAAGTCTGGATCAGCGACAACGGCGTCGGCATTCCCGGTGCCGACCTGCCCTTCATCTTCCGCCGCTTTTACCGGGTCGACAAACAACACAGCCAGAGCGCGATCAAAGGCACCGGTCTCGGCCTCTCGATCGTCAAACGCGCGATCGAAGCCCACGGCGGCACCATCACCGCCCACTCAACCCCGGGCACCGAAACGAAATTCCTCATCACCCTGCCCAAGCCGCTGAAGGATGCGGACGAAAGCGGCAAGCCAGACCCGCTTGCCGCAAACGACGGCCCCTGAACCCGTACCCAAAGCGCCCGACCCGCGATCGACGCCAAGGCTGCCGATTTTGGCCCATTTTCACTGTTGCCAAACGCTGTGAAGGCGGTTTAGGTTCCGCCCGCCGCGAGGCCCAAGGCCTCCCAAAGCCTCATAGTGTAATGGTAACACCCCGGATTTTGATTCCGTTATTCTAGGTTCGAGTCCTAGTGAGGCTACTCTCCGCCGATGCCCCGATCGACCCGCATCGCCGGCCCACGCTCCCGCCACAAGCCGATTGCGCTTCCGTCTTGAATCCTTAGGTTTTCCTAAATATCTTCCGGATGCCGATCCGCCAATGCCCGCGCGCCGCTCCAGCACCCCAGCCAAACGCAAGTTGAGCAATCAACGGCGCACACGCCTGTCGTTTTCGGATGCCCTGAGCTTGGCCAACCGTCGCGCCCATGAGCAGGCCAACCGCCGCAGCATCCGCAAGCGAGGCACCCAATCGATCTGGGCCGCCGTGGCGGCCACTGAAATGGAAGAGGAATCTCCCACGCTGGGCATCGGCACGCGCCTCATCCGCTGGCTCTGGGCGCTGCTGCTGCTGCCGGTCCTGCTCGTGACCTTGTGGACCTTCTTCGTACGCTTTTCGCACGCCGCCGTGCATCAGGGCTTCTGGCTCACCAAGGAGTTCTGGTATTTCGCCACGGGCACCTTGCTGATGCTCGGCTGGTTCAGCTCGGGCCTGCTCAGGCCCTTTTTCCTCTACCTCTACGTCCTCGGCCACGAACTCACCCATGTGATCTTTGTCTGGATCTGCCGCGGCAAGGTCACGGATTTCCACGTCAGTACCAGCGGCGGCTACATCACCACCAACAAAACCAACCTGCTGATCGCCCTCTCCCCCTACTTCGTGCCTTTCTGGTCCCTGGTCTTCGCCGCCATCTTCCTGGGTGCCAAGCTCCTGACCGACCTCCAACCCTACTGGAGCCTGGTCTTTTACGGCGTGATGGGCATGACCTGGACCTTCCACATGCTCTGGACCCTGTGGATGATCCCCCGCGATCAACCGGACCTGAAGGAAAACGGCACCTTTCTCTCGGTCGTGGTCATCAGCCTCGCCAATCTGCTGGTGCTCATCGCCCTCGTCTGCGCGGCCGAGGAGGACCCGCTGCAATACGCCAGGGATTTCGGCATGGAATGGCTGCGCAACGCCCTCGTCTGGGGGGATGTGACCCTGCGCTGGCTGGCCGAATGTTCGAGCGACTTGCGCGAGGAAATCCGCTTCTGAGGCCCTCACTTGCGGATTGCCATCGCCCGCAGGCGGTGGATGCTCGGGAACCATGATCGACCTCGATGCCAACGCCACCACCCGGCTGCTGCCGGAAGTGCTGGAATCGATGCTGCCCTGGCTGCGCGACGGCTACGCCAATCCTTCGGGTTCCTACGACGCCGCCAAGCGGGCCCGCCATGCGATCGAGCACGCACGCGAGCAGGTCGCCACCCTGATCGGTGCCAGCCCGGATGAAATCGTGTTCACCGGCAGCGGCACCGAGAGCATCAACAGCGCCCTCCGCTCGCTGGACCGACTCGCCCCGGCCGGTGCCGCGGTCTGTTCCGCCATCGAACACAGTGCCGTGCTGCGCTGCGCCGATGCCCTCGAACGCGAAGTCCGCCTCGCCCCGGTCGGCGCAGACGGACGCCTCGATTCCGCCACCCTGCCCGGGCTGCTCGAGGGTGCCGCCTTTCTCTCCCTGATGGCCGCCAACAACGAGACCGGCGTGATCCAACCGCTCTCGGAAGCGATCGCCACCGCCCACGAACGCGGCATCCCGGTCCACACGGACGCGGTCCAGGCCATCGGCAAAATCCCCTTCAAGGTCTGCGATTTCCCAGCTGACTATGTCTCGCTCTCGGCACACAAGTTCCACGGACCGAAGGGCGTGGGCGCGCTCTACATCCGCCGCGGGTCGAAATTCCACCCGCTGCTGCTCGGCGGAGCCCAGGAATCCGGCCGCCGCAGCGGCACCGAAAACACCGCCGCCATCGTCGGCATGGGAAGCGCCGCCGCCTGCGCGATCGGGTTCCTGTCGGAGCACGCCACCCACCCGGTCGCAGAACTGCGGGACCGCTTCGAAAAGGAAGTCATCGCGGGAATTTCGGGCGTCACCGTCAACGGCAACCTGTCCCACCGCCTGCCCAACACCTCCCACCTGTCCTTCGACGGCTGCGAAGCCGCAGGCCTGCTCATTCTGCTCAACGAAGCGCAGATCCAATGCTCCGCCGGCTCCGCCTGCATGACCGGCAAACAGAAACCATCCCACGTCCAGATCGCCATGGGCATCTCCGAAGCCAGGGCCAAAAGCAGCCTGCGATTCAGCCTGTCGCGGTTGAACACGCCCGAGGATGTCACCGGCGCAGCCAGGGCACTCCGGCAGGCGGTGGAAAAACTGCGACGGATCCAGGGACCCGGCGTCGGCCCCGTGGTGATCTACTCACCCTGAAACCGCCGCTCACTTCTTGAGCTTCTCGCGGTCCTTGATGTGGACGATCCCCCGCTTGGCAAAGTCCGCGATGGTGGCATTGCTGTCAGTGGTGTAGGGCTGGATCAAGCCAATCGTCCAATCGGCATCGATGTTCACCAATGCCCGGATCACCCGCTCGTGCTCACTGCTGATCTTGGCATGCCCGCAAATCGTGGTCCACAAGGCCTTGCCTTCCTCGGGTTTCCCCAAGGCGAATGACTGCGATGCGACATAAACCACCGAGTCGAAGACCTTGGATCGAACCTTCGCATTCTTGGAATCCTGCAAAAATTGGAGCAAGGGCTTGAGCGATGAAGCATCCTCCCACTGCCCGAGGGCGACCGCAGCGGCAATCTGATCCGACTCATCCTCGCTGTTGAGGGCCTTCTTCAGCTCTTCCAATGCGGTGGGAGTGCTGCAGCGCCCGAGCATGCGGATCATCGCATGACGCACGTTCTTGTCCTTGGAAGTCTCATAGGTGGTGCTGATGCGCTTCGCGATGTAGAGCCGGTTGCCGGTCTTTTTGACAATCTCGCCCAGGTTGGCCTCGGCGGCATTGCGCACCGACTGGCTCTTGGTACTGGCAATCACCTTGAGGAAATCCTCGGCATGCTCGTCGTTCACCAGGTTGCGCACCGCGACATAGGCAGCAGCCGCGGCAGTGTCGTCATCGGTGACGCTGGCAAAATGCATCAGCTTGGGAACCATGTCGGGGTTCGCACGGCCCTTGAGGACGACACTGATCAGTTTCTCGCGGACATCCTTCATGATCTCGCGGCCCGTCGCGTAATCCGCAATGAACTGATCGATGTTCGTGCCGTCGGACGACTTGCCCAGGATCAAGGCCTGATAGAGAACGTCGCGATCCTCGACCTTGCCGATGCTCGTCACCGTGGTGAGCAGCAGTTGCAGCTCGTCGCGGTTCATCAGGACCTCCTTGGCGTTCTCGGCCGCAGCCTCGGTCACCAGACGGTTGTAGATCTGGTTGCGTTGGTTTTCCTTGTAAAACTTCACGAGAATCGAAGCCGTGATCATCACCAGCAACCCGAGGGCGATGGCGATCACGATCTTCATGGCATTGCCGCCCTTGGCCGTGGATGCGTCGGCCGCACCCACCGGGGAAATGTAAACCCCCGGCGCGGCGTGTTCCTGGGGAACAGCAGCCTGGGTCGCGATAGCGCTGGTCGGAGCAGTGGCCATCGACTGGGTCGCGACCCGCGGACGGTTGTCCACCGCCGCCGCATGCACGCTCGGCCGGCCGTCAGGAGACGCCAGCGGTTGGGGCGAGGTCTTGACGGATGAAGTCGGTGCCGTGGAGGTATGGACGCTCGGCCGGCCGTCGGGTGATGCCAGCGGCTGGGGCGAGGTCTTGACGGATGAAGTCGGTGCCGTGGAGGTATGGACGCCCGGCCGGCCGTCGGGGGAAGCCAGCGGCTGCGATGCGGTAATGACCGCTTCCGTGGATGCTCCCGCAGGAGCGGGCGCTCCATCCGGAGGAGCGAGCGGCACCCCGACAATCGACTCCGGTGCCGGGGTGGGAGCGGACGGAAATGCGCCGGGAATGATCAGGCGCGGACGCTTGACCTGTGCCGCACCGCGGCTCATCTCGGGATTCGGATTCTTGTCATTCTGCAGGAACACCGACAAGGCGACGCGCGCGTTCTCCGGGCGGTCGGAGCGCTCGCGGTTGATCTGCCACATGATCCAGTCGCATGCCCATACCGGGATGTCCGAACGCAGCTCGTGGATCGGGCGCACGGTGTGGTTGAGGTGGGCCTCCATCACCTCGTTGCCGGTCTCCCCGCTGAAGGGATACATGCCGGTTAGCGCCTGGTAATAAACGCAGCCGATCGAATACAAATCGGAACGTGCGTCCAGCACCTGACGCTCGAATTGCTCGGGCGGCATGAAGAAAATCGATCCGAACACCGCCTCGAGGCTTTCAATCTCTTCCTTCGACTGGTTCTGCACCAGCACCGCCAGACCGAAGTCCACGATCTTCACCTGGAATTTGCCGGACGGCAGCCAGGTCAGCATGATGTTGGGCGGCTTCAGGTCGCTGTGGATCATGTCCCGGTCCTGGGCGGCGATCAGCGCTTCCTGCGTCTGCATCGCCAATTCACGGAAATCCTCCCAGGTCAGGGGCGCGTTTTCGATGATCTCGTCGAGCGTCTTGCCACTGATCAGCTCCATCACCACATAGGGACCATCCTCGTCCGCACCCACGTCGTAAACCGTCACGATGTGCGGATGCTGGAGGGACGCCAGGGCGCCGGCTTCACTGAGCAGCTGCTTGGTGGCCTCGTCCTGAAGAGAGGGGTCGTCGGGACAGGAAAGGATCCGCTTGATGGCCACCTCGCGGTTCATCCGCAGGTCGTATCCACGGTAAACGCTCCCAATGCCTCCTTGACCGATTTTCCCGCGGATTTCGTAGCGATCTTCCATGATGACTTCTAAAGCGTGCCCTCAGAATGCGCGGAAGAAACACAACCGCAATCCAAAAACTCGTCAGGAAGCCGCGCGTTCCAGCAGCTCCCTGCGGTAGTGCGTCGGCGACTGACCCACGATGCGGGCGAAGCTGCGGTTGAACTGGGAAAGCGACTGGTAGCCGATCATGAACGCGATCTCGGAAATCCGCGCCTCGGGCTTGAGGAGCTCGCGCTTGGCCCAATCGATGCGGCAGCGGTTGACATAGTCGGTGAGCGTCAAACCGGAAGAGTCCTTGAACAGGCGGCAGAAGTGGGACTCGCTCAGACCGGCCTGACGCGCCACCAGCCCCAGGGGCAGCGGCTGATCGAGATTCGCGTGGATGTACTTGCGGGCCTTGGCGATTGCAGCCGGCTCGCTGCCTTCGTCAATGATCGCCAGAGACTCGGCATGCTCGCTCAGCTGCTCGGCAAAGGTCTGCAGCAGGGTCACCATGCTCTGATAGCGAAGAGGCTCGACGAAGCGGGTCTGCATGTAGGCCTCCTTGAGCTTTTCACGCGACTCCTTGTCGAGGGTTTTGCGGCCGATCGCACCCAGCAATTTGTCGAACTGGTCCTCGGAAGGAACCCGGCTGAACACCTGGCCGGTCTTCAGGTAGGCGATGACCGACGCGCCCATTTTCACCGGCACCGCCGTTGCGCAGAGCCCGGCAAAGCAATGACAGGTCGAGGGCCCGTTGACCTCCGCTTCCTTCATCAGCTTGCGGTTGGTATCGACGCAGGCGGCACAAGCACTCTGGCAGAGATTCAATTCCTCACAGAAGGGACTGCGGTTGGTCCGCTGGTCATCGAGACACCAGCCCTCGGGATCCGATGAAACCAAGCGCAGCGGCAGGCCGGTCGCGGTGCGAAACGCCTCCTGGTACATCTTGTAACGCTCGGAATTCACAAGACGCTTCAGCAAGGATTGCTCGAAGTCTTTTTGGGGTTGGTTGTCGCTGGACATCGTGGTTTCGAGAGGAATGCGCGCGAACTTAATGAGCATTTATGCGGAATTCAACCTTTGTTCGGTTTTTTCCACCGGGAAAAGCATTGGGCCACCAAAGCGATGGAAATGACCGAGCTGAGCGGCATCAAAACCGCCGCCAGCAGCGGACTCATGTGCCCGCTGCAGGAAAGCGCCACCGCCACCATGTTGTACACCAACGCGAAGCCGAATGCCGTCCGCACCCCCACCGAGCGGGCCTTGGCGACGTCAAAC
>CBFGOB010000125.1:0-7460 GCA_965650215.1 uncultured bacterium
GAGCCGCATCAACTTCGTCCGATCTCGTTTGTCCCGAATGTCGCGCCGCATGCGACCGGATCGGTATTGGTTTCCTTTGGCAACACGAGGGTCATTTGTTCGGCGACCATCGAGGAGGACGTGCCGCGCTGGATGCGGGCGCAGAAGGTGAGTGGCGGTTGGTTGACCGCGGAGTATTCGATGCTGCCGTATTCGACCCTGGAGCGGAAGCCCCGCGACATCTCGCGCGGCAAGTTGGACGGGCGTTCTTCCGAGATCCAGCGGCTCATCGGGCGATCGCTGCGGGCGGTGATCGATCTGCAGGCGCTCGGTCAGCGCACCGTGTGGGTCGACTGCGATGTGCTGCAGGCCGACGGCGGCACGCGGACGGCGTCGGTCACCGGTGGCTGCGTGGCGGTGGCGATCGCCTGCAACAAGCTGATGGCCGAGGGCAAGATCAAGGGATTTCCGGTGAAGAAGCTCGTCGCCGCGGTGTCGGCGGGGGTCTATCAGGACACAGCGGTGCTGGATCTCAACTACGTCGAGGACAAGGAGGCATCGGTGGACTTCAATGTCGTGATGACCGAGTCCGGCGAGTTTGTGGAAGTGCAGGGCAGCGGTGAGGAGGCGGTGTTCACGGCCGACCAGATGACTGCGATGCTCGAGCTTTCGCGCCATGGCATCGCCGACATCGTTTCGATGCAGAAGGCGGCGATCCTCACCGCCGACAAGGCGGGCCCGGTGGATCTGGCGTCGTTGGTCGCGACCTTTTCGAAGTGATCGAAAACCCAGGACATTGGCACCATGGGGTGCTGGGCGTGCTTGCGGTCAGTCCGTGGTCTCTTGTGGAGCTTGATTGAGCCGTTGCAGGTGACGGAGGTAGGCGTTGTCGGGAGCGGGTTTCACCGGGCGTCCGTCTTCCGCGAGCATGCCGTCGACGCGTTGTCGGCTGTCGGCGATGAGCCCTTCGATCAACGGTGCTTCCGGCAGGTTTTTCCAATACTTCTTCGGCATCTCCGACTGCATTGCCTTCACCTTGAGCCGCGCGGGGTTGAAGATGCTGCGGTAGTAGGTGCGCCAGAGTTCGTCGAGGGCGTCCTCGTCGGGTGCCGATTCGCGAGCGACGCCGGGGGTGAAATGCAGTGATGTGCCATCCCAGTGGGCGCACTCGCTGGGCGTGAGGATCGACCAATCCATGCCATGGAAGCGTTTGACGAAAAACGGCGTGGCGAGGCGCACGATCCGGTGTTCCGGTTCGAACCAGGCGACGAATTGCTCGCGGCCGCTCGCCGGGTCGGTGCCGA
Organism: uncultured bacterium; assembly: GCA_965650215.1. Taxonomy (GTDB): domain Bacteria; phylum Verrucomicrobiota; class Verrucomicrobiia; order Verrucomicrobiales; family Akkermansiaceae; genus Luteolibacter. Next base: position 1,284 of record CBFGOB010000125.1, read on the forward strand.
CGAGGCGGAAGCGCACGAAGGCGTGCATCTTGTGAATCCCGCGGCCGACCTGGCGGCACCATTGCTGGACCTGGCGGATGTCGGGGTCGGTGGCGTGGCCCATCAGATGCCGCTCGCCGCCGCGGGTCATGCGCCAGAGCACCCGGTAGAGCATGGCCCAGCGGCGCGGATCGGTATGGGCTGCGGCGCTCCGCGCCATGTCGAGAAAGGCGGCAGAGATCTTCGGTGGCGTGCTCACCGTCGGGGCGGGGGCTTCATTGGCAAACAGCCCGGCGTCATTCGTGTCGTCGGACCAAAGGACCGCCTCCGGCTCGATTCCTGCCGCGAGCAAGTCCCGCGCCGCATCGCGCCAGCTTTCAAAGGTCGGTTCGATGACGGTGCTGCGCATGGTCCTTAGAGTTCGCCGGTGATGGCCGAGCGGACGTCGGCGGAGGTGGGTGCCGGATTGTCGAAATCGAGTTCCATCTGCTTCGGCGGAGGGAGGAAGCGCTGGCGCAGCGAGTCGCTGTCGAGTTCCAGCAAGGTCGGCCGGTGGTCGGCGGCGATGATGAAGGGCATGATCTTGCGCATCGCGAGGCGCAGGCGGACGAGGTCGGCGAGGTGCAGGCGGCCGAAGCGCCGGGCATCGATGATCCGGTCGGCATTGCGGATCCCGAGGCCGGGGACACGCACGAGGATTTCGCGCGGGGCCTTGTTGATGTCCACCGGGAACGACTCGCGGTGGCGCAGTGCCCATGACAATTTCGGGTCGATGGCGAGGTCGAGGTTGGGCGATTGGTCGTCGGTGATTTCGTCGACATCGAATCCGTAGAAGCGCAGCAGCCAATCGGCCTGATAGAGCCGGTGTTCGCGCAGCAGGGGCGGCGGCTTGACCGGTAGCAGTGAGGATGGCTCGGGAATCGGGCTGAAGCCGGAATAGTAGACGCGGCGCAGCTTGTAGCCGGTGTAGAGCGTGTCGGCGCGGCGCAGGATGACGGAATCGCTCGAATCGTCGGCGCCGACGATCATCTGGGTGCTTTGTCCGGTGGCGAAGGGTGGCGGCTTGGGGGCGTCCGGTTTCGGTTTTTCCGCGAAGCGTTCGTCGATCTTGTTGCGGATGTGGCCCATCGCCTCCTGGGTGCGGGCGAGGTTTTTTTCCGGCGCGAGTCTGGCGATACCCGCTTCGCTGGGGAGTTCGATGTTGATGCTGATCCGGTCGGCATAGCGGCCCGCACGTTCGATGAGTTCGGGGGACGCCTCCGGGATCGTCTTGAGGTGGATATAGCCGCGGAAGCGATGTTCCTCGCGGAGTTTGCGGGCGACTTCGATGACGAGTTCCATCGTGTGGTCGGCGCTCTGGATGATGCCGCTGCTGAGGAACAGCCCCTCGATGTAGTTGCGTTTGTAGAAATCGAGGGTGATTTTGACCACTTCTTCCGGCGTGAAGCGTGCGCGGCGGACGTTGCTTGAGCGGCGGTTGATGCAGTAGTGGCAGTCGTAGATGCAGCTGTTGGTCAGCAGGACTTTCAGCAGCGACACGCAGCGGCCGTCCGGCGTGTAGGAATGGCAGACGCCGACGCCACCGGTCGAGCCGACGCCGCCCGTGCCGCGCGAGTCCTTGCGTGCCGCGCCACTGCTCGCGCAGGACGCATCGTATTTCGCGGCATCCGCGAGGATCTCGAGTTTGCGCAGCAGTTCCATCAGAGTCTGGCGAGAAAGGTTTCCGCGGCCATGCGGTGGGCGTTTTGCTTTTCGCCGGGCAGTTTCAGCCAGGTGCGGGCCATCATCGAGAGGCGTGGATTCGACAGGAAGAAGCCGGTGTGGTCGGCGATGAAGGTCCAGAACAGCCCGTCCCAGATTTCGCACCATGGGCCTTTGGATTCGTCGGACATCTTGAGGATGTAGTTCGATCCCGACAGGTAGGGTTTGGTGGTGAAGGTTCCGCCATCGGCGAACTGCGACATGCCATAAACATTCGGCGCCATCACCCAGTCGTAGGCGTCGACAAACATTTCCATGAACCAGCGGTAGACGTCATCCGGGCGGATCCGGCACAGGAGCATGAAGTTGCCGAGCACCATCAGCCGCTCGATGTGGTGGCACCAGCCGTCGGCGAGCACCTGTCGGATCACGCGGTCGACGGGCGGGATGCCGGTGCTGCCGTCGTAGAACGAGGCGGGCATCGGCCGGTCGAAGTTCCAGAAATTCGTGGTTCGGATCGCCGTGCCGCGGTGCTGATAGATGCCGCGCATGAACTCGCGCCAGCCGATGACTTGGCGGATGAACCCTTCCAGCGAGTTGAGCGGGATCCGGTCCTTGCGGGCGAGGGCGCGGTTGACGACGTCCTGCGGGTCGAGCAGGCCGATGTTGAGGGCCGGTGTGATCGCCGAGTGGTAGAGCGTCGCGTGTTGGGTCGAGATCGCATCCTCGTAGATCCCGAAGTGCCCGAGGCGTTCATCGATGAAGCGGTCTAACCAGCTGGATGCGTCCGCGCGTGTGACCGGCCAGCGGAAGGATTCGAGGGACCCCTGGTGTTGCGGGAAGCGGCGACGGATGTGCTCCGCGGCTTCGCGGGTGAAGCGGTTCGCTGCGGTGGTCGGTTCGTTTGGTGGAAGGTGGTTTTTCGGCAGCTTCGCGCGGTTTTCCGTGTCGAATGACCACTTGCCGCCGACGGGTGAGCCGTCGGGCTCGGTGAGGATTCCCATGCGTTTCCGCTGGGCTTCGTAAAAGCGGGCCATGAACGGTTTTTTCGGCCGTCCCGTGTGGTGGTGGAGGAAGTCCGGCGGGGTGAGGAAGTTCGGGGATTCGTGAATCACCAGCTTGATGCCGCGCGAGCCGGCAAAGCGGCGGATGCGCTTCATGAGTTGTTCATCCACCGGGTCGGCGAGATGGATTTCGCGGATCGCCTCCGGCAGGACATTGGCCAGCAGGGCGGCGCTGTCGCTTGATGATCCCTCGGGGCATTCCACGTAGACCACTCCGTGCTCCTGCTCGCGCAATTCGGCTTCGAAAGCCTTCATCGAGGCGCGGTGCAGCATCAGTTTTTGGCCGTGCACGCCCATCGGCCAGCGCGGGTCGTTGCCGAAGACCAGTGGATCCTCGATCAGGAACACCCTGCGTCCCGCCGTGATCGCCGGATGCGGGTTGAACAGCTGGTGAGGATAGACTAGCGCGGCTTCCATCAGTTAGAACGTGCGGATCGACGACAGGCCGCCATCCGGCCGGAGGATCTGGCCGGTGATGAAGCGGGATGAGTCCGAGAGCAGAAACGAGACGAGTGCGGCGATGTCGTCGGGGTTTCCCAACTGCTGGAGCGGATGGCGCTTTGCCGCGGCTTCGCGCTTGGCGTCGGAGTTGAGGAGCGAGGCGGCCAGCGGGGTGTCGGTGAGCGACGGGGCGATGGCATTGACGCGGATTTTCGGCGCGAGTTCGGCGGCGAGCGACCGGGCTAGCCCTTCCACGGCCCCTTTGGCGGCGGCGATCGAGGCGTGGAAACCGAGGCCCTGCGCGACGGCGATGCTGGAAAACAGCACGATCGAGGCATGGGGTGCGGCCTTGAGTGCGGGCAGGGCGGATTGGATCGCGGCGACCGCACCCAGGCAGTTGATCTGGAAGTCGTGGAGGAAATCCTCCGGGCTCAGGCGGTGGAAGGGTTTGAGGGTGATCGTCCCCGGGAAATAGACCAGGCCGTCGAGGGTTTCCGGCAGTTCCAGCGGCCCAGGTTTGAGGGCGTCGAAGGTTTGGACGGGGATGTCCGGATCGGTGAGGGCGCCGGGACTGCGGGCTGCGGCGAGGACGTGGTTTCCTTGCGATTGCAGCAGGCGGGCGGTGGCGAGTCCGATGCCGGAATTCCCGCCGATGAGAAGCAGTTTGGGGGGCATGGGGCAATTTGGATCGCGATGGGATTTGGTCAAACGGGAATCCCGCATCCGGCGCAGTCTTTGCGAAAATAACGTCGCCATCCCGGCGGGCTGGTGGTGGATTGGATCGATCCGCCGTCAAGCGCGGAGGTTTCCCCGGCCACTTCACTCTCATGAAAACTCCCTCTCTTGTCGTCGCGGCGCTTGTCCTCGGAATCTTGTCCGGCACTGCGGATCTCCGGCAGGATTTTGTGAACCCGCCCGATGCCGCGCGGCCCGGAGTGTATTGGTATTTCATGGATGGCAACCAAAGCCGTGACGGCATGGTCAAGGACCTGGAAGCGATGGCCGCAGTGGGGATCGGGAGCGTATTGTTTCTGGAGGTCAATTTGGGGATGCCCGCAGGGCCGATACCGTTCATGAGCGAGGCGTGGCAGGACAATGTGGTGCATGCGATCCGGACGGCGGAAAAGCTCGGCATTGAGGTCATTTTGGGAACCGGCCCGGGTTGGGCGGGCAGTGGTGGCTCGTGGGTCAAGCCGGAGCAATCGATGCAGCACCTGGTGGCGAGCAGCACGGCGGCGGAGGGTCCGCGACTGTTCGAGGCCAGCTTGCCCGTGCCTGCGCCGCATTTGCCGAACCGATTCGCGGGCATGAACGATTCGCATCGGGCTGAGCGTGAGCGCTGGTATCGGGATGTCGTGGTGCTGGCCATGCCGGCGCCGGATGGTGGAGGTGTGCGGATTGCTGAAGCCGATCTCAAAACGCTCAAAGATGTGAGGCCCTACAGCATCGACAAATCGGCGCCGTTGTTCGTGTTGCCTGAGGCGGCGCCTGTTGAGCCGGATGCGCGGAAGCTGATCGATCCCGCGCGGGTCATTGATGTCAGCGCCCACATGAAGCCCGATGGCACGCTGCGTTGGGAGGTGCCGGAGGGGAAATGGACGATCATGCGATTCGTCGCGCGCAACACGGGTCAGACCACGCGTCCGGCTCCACGCAGTGGCCACGGTTTTGAATGCGACAAGTTCAGCGAAGATGCCTACCGGCAGCACTGGTCGAATTTCCAGGCGAAGCTGTTGGAAAAGTTGGGGCCGATGAAACCCGGCCGGGGGCTGACGACGGTTCACCTCGATAGTTGGGAAATGAGTTCGCAGAATTGGAGCGCGTCATTGCGCGAGGAGTTCAAGGCACGGCGTGGTTATGATCCGCAACCCTACTATCCTGCATTCATGGGACTGATGGTCGGAAGTGCTGAAATGACCGAGCGGTTTCTCTGGGACCTGCGAAAAACCGCGCAGGAGCTGGTGATGGAAAAACATGCTGGCGTGATCAAGCAGGTCGCGCGCGAACACGGGTTGCTCTACTCCAACCAGCCCTACGACATGAATCCCGCAGGCAACATCGACCTTGGTTCGGTGGCGGATATCCCGGCCTGTGAATTTTGGAACGCGCTCAACGGCCATGACGCGCAATACAGCTGCATTGAAGCGGTGAGCATCGCGCACACCATGGGCAAGGCCCGCGTGAATGCCGAATCATTCACCACCCACAATCTCGAGTATTTCAACTACCCGGGAAACATGAAAAACCAGACCGACTGGGCCTTTGCGATGGGGGTCAACGGGATTTTGTTCCATACCTATCAACATCAACCGCTGGGTGACGACGCGAAGCCCGGGATGGCGATGGGGCCGTATGGTGTGCATTGGCAACGCAATCTCACGTTCTGGCATTTGTTGCCTGCTTATCACGCCTACATTGCCCGTTGTTCGCATGTCTTGCGCCAGGGCGCGGCGGTGGCCGATGTGCTGTATCTCACCCCCGAAGGCGCGCCGCACATTTTTGAGGCGCCGCAGAGCGCGATGTCCGGCTCGGGTTTGCTCAAGGACAAGCGGGGCTACAACTTCGATGCCGTCACGCCGCGCATCCTGGGCCTGAGGGCGCAGGTGAAAGACGGGATGGTCGCGTTTGAAGGTGGCAGCCGGTATCGCCTGCTTGTTTTGCCGCAGGTGGAAACGATGACGCCTGAGGCGCTGCGCGTGGTGACGGGTCTGGTCGAGCAGGGAGCGACCGTCATCGGCAATCCGGTATCCAAGTCGCCGAGCTTGTCCGGTTATCCGGCCTGTGATCAGGAAGTGCGGAAAGCCGCGCAGCGCTTGTGGGGTGACACGCCACAAGCCGCGCGATCATTGGGCAAGGGCCGGATCTTGTTGGCGAAAGCAAAGTCCGGGAAGGCCAAAAACCTCGGGCCGCAATCGGGGGATTTCCTGTATCCGTCGTATGACGAAACCGCGCTGGTGCTGAAGCAGATGGGTGTGTCCGAAGACTTCCAATC
>CBFGOB010000126.1:0-7427 GCA_965650215.1 uncultured bacterium
CTCGATCTCGGCCTTGATGTTGGCGATGTCCGCATCACCGCACTCGATGAGGCGGTAGAGGTTGACCATCTCCTTGTTGAGGCGTTTTTCGAAGAGGCCGTCGATGTCGTAGACATAGGCCGTGCCGCCGGACATGCCGGCCGCGAAGTTGCGTCCGGTTTCACCGAGGACGATGACCTGTCCTCCGGTCATGTATTCGCAGCCGTGGTCGCCCACACCTTCGACGACCGTGTGGACGCCCGAGTTGCGGACGCAGAAGCGTTCGCCGGCGATGCCGTTGATGTAAGCGGTTCCGGTGGTGGCGCCGTAGAAGGCGACGTTGCCGATGAGGATGTTTTCCTCGGCCTTGAATTTCGAGCCTTTCGGCGGGTAGATGATGATCTTCGCGCCCGAGAGGCCTTTGCCGACGTAGTCGTTGGCATCACCCTCGACCTCGAAGGTCATGCCCGGCGGGCAGAAGGCTCCGAGTGACTGGCCGGCGCTGCCGTTGAACTTGAGGTGGACGGTGTCCTCCGGCAGGCCTGCACCGCCCCACTTGCGGGTGATTTCGCTGCCGGTGATCGTGCCGACGACGCGGTTGATGTTGATGATCGGCAGCTCGGCCCTGACTTTTTCGCCGCGTTCGATGGCGGGTTTGCAGAGTTTGAGCAGCATCGTCATGTCGAGCGACTTGTCGAGGCCGTGGTCCTGGGTCTTGCGGCAGAAGGTTCCGACCTCGTCGCCGATGTCCGGTTTGTGGAAAACCGAGGTGAGGTCGACACCGCTGGCCTTCCAGTGGTCGGTGGCTTCGCGGGTGTCCAGGCATTCGACGTGGCCGACCATTTCCTCGATCGTGCGGAAGCCGAGTTCGGCCATGTGTTCGCGCAGCTCGGTGGCGATGAAGGTCATGAAGTTGACCACGTGTTCGGGTTTGCCCGTGAAGTTCTTGCGCAGCTGCGGGTCCTGGGTGGCGACGCCGACCGGACAGGTGTTTTTCTGGCAGACGCGCATCATCAGGCAGCCCATCGTCACCAGCGGTGCGGTGGCGAATCCGAATTCCTCGGCACCCAGCAGGGCGGCGATGGCGACGTCGCGGCCGGTCTTGAGCTGGCCGTCGGTTTCGAGGACCACGCGGTCGCGCAGGTCGTTGAGCAGGAGGATCTGGTTCGTTTCGGCGAGGCCAAGTTCCCAGGGGGCTCCGGCATTGAAGATCGACGAGCTCGGCGAGGCGCCGGTGCCGCCGTCATGGCCTGCGATCAGGATCACGTCCGCGTGCGCTTTCGCGACGCCGGCGGCGATCGTGCCGACGCCGACTTCGGCGACCAGTTTCACGTTGATGCGTGCCTGCGGGTTGGCGTTCTTGAGGTCGTGGATCAGCTCGGCGAGGTCTTCGATCGAGTAGATGTCGTGGTGAGGAGGCGGGGAAACGAGGCCGACGCCGGGAGTCGAGTGACGGACCTTGGCGACCCAGGGGTAGACTTTCGAGCCGGGGAGTTCGCCGCCTTCGCCGGGTTTGGCGCCTTGCGAGATCTTGATCTGGATTTCGTCGGCGTTGACGAGGTATTCGCTGGTGACGCCGAAACGGCCGGAGGCGACCTGTTTGATGGCCGAGCGCTTGCTGTCGCCATTGGGCAGCGGTTTGAAGCGTTCCGGGTCCTCGCCGCCTTCGCCGGTGTTCGACTTGCCGCCGATGCGGTTCATCGCGATTGCCAGCGTTTCGTGGGCTTCCTGTGAGATCGAACCGTAGGACATCGCGCCGGTCTTGAAGCGGCGCATGATCGATTCGATCGGCTCGACTTCGTCGAGGGCGACCGGTTTGCGGTTGCCCTTGAATTTCATCAGGCCGCGCAGGGTCGAGAGGTTCTCGCTCTGGTCGTTGATCTTGCGGGCGTATTCCTTGTAGACCTCGTAGCTGCCGGTGCGCACCGACTTCTGGAGGAGGTGGATGGTTTCCGGGTTGAAGAGGTGGAATTCGCCGTCCTTGCGCCATTGGTAGACGCCGCCGGAGTCGAGGGCGCGGTCTTCGGTTTCGATGTGGCGGTCGGGGAAGGCGTCGCGGTGGCGGATGAGTGCCTCTTCGGCGATCTTGTGGATGTCCGAGCCTTCGCAACGGCTGGAGGTGCCGGTGAAGTACTTGCGGACGAGGTCGGTGCTGAGGCCGATGGTTTCGAAGATCTGTGCGCCGCGGTAGGAAGCGACGGTCGAGATGCCCATTTTGGCCATGGTTTTGACGACGCCCTTGATCGAGCCCTTGATGAAGTTGTAGCAGGCTTTGTCGAAGGGGGTGTCGAGCATGTCGTCCTCGATCATTTTATGGATCGAGTCGAAGGCCATGTAGGGGTTGATGGCGTCGGCACCGTAGCCGATGAGGGTCGAGAAGTGGTGGACTTCGCGGGCTTCGCCGGTTTCGAGGATGACGGACACCTTGGTGCGGGTGCCGCTGCGGACGAGGTGGTGGTGGAGGCCGCCCATTGCCAGCAGGGTCGGGATGGCGGCGTGTTCGGCGTCGATGTTGCGGTCGGAAACGATCAGGAGGTTGCAGCCGCTGGCGATCGCGTCATCGGCGGCCTTGAAGAGCCGCGTCATCGCTTTTTCGAGTCCCTTGCCACCTTCGGCGGCTGGGAAGAGCGCATGGATCGTGGCTGACTCGAATCCCGAGAGTTGGATTTCGCGGAGTTGAGCGAGCTGGCGGTTGTCGAGGATCGGGTGGTCGATGCGGATCCGGCGGCAGCTTTTCGGGCCGGGTTCCAGCAGATTGCTTTCGGCACCGAGGAAAGTTTCGGTGGCGGTGACCAGTTCCTCGCGGATGCAGTCGAGTGCCGGGTTGGTGACCTGTGCGAAGATCTGCTTGAAGTATTGGTAGAGGTGTTTCGGTTTTTCCGAAAGCACGGCGAGCGGGGTGTCGTTGCCCATCGAGGCGATCGGTTGGACACCGCTGGACGCGGTGGGCCCGAGCAGCATGCGGAGGTCCTCATAGCTGTAGCCGAAGGCGATCTGGCGCTGGGTGATGCGGTCGTGTTCGACATCCTTGGCGGCCTGCGGCTCTGGCAGGTCCTTGAGGAAGACGCGGTTTTCATCGAGCCATTGCTTGTAGGGCTTGGCCGAATAGACACGCTGCTTGACCTCCTCGTCCGGCACGATGCGGCCTTCCTCCATGTCCACGAGGAACATGCGGCCCGGGCGCAGGCGGCCTTTTTCAACAATGCTCTGGGGGTCGAGATCGGGCACGACGCCGACCTCCGAGGCCATGATGACGAGGTCGTCGCTGGTGACGTAGTAGCGGCTCGGGCGCAGGCCGTTGCGGTCGAGGACGGCGCCGATCTGCTTGCCGTCCGAGAAGGTGATGGAGGCCGGTCCGTCCCAAGGTTCCATGAGGCAGGCGTGGAACTCGTAGAAAGCGCGCTTGTTCTCATCCATGAGCGTGTGGCGTTCCCAGGGCTCGGGGATCATCATCATCACGGCATGGACCAAATCGTAGCCGCCGAAGTGGATGAATTCGAGGGCGTTGTCGAAGCGGGCGGAATCCGAACCGTCTTCATTGATGACGGGAACGACCTTGGAGATGTCGTCGCCGAAGAGCGTGCTTTGGCATTGGGCTTCGCGGGCCTTCATCATGTTGGCGTTGCCCATGACCGTGTTGATTTCGCCGTTGTGGGCGATGAAGCGGTTCGGGTGGGCGCGCGACCAGCTTGGGAAGGTGTTGGTCGAGAAGCGGGTATGCATCAGCGCCAGTGCCGACTCGAAGTCCGGGTCGTGGAAATCCGGGAAATAGGTCGCCAGCTGGCAGGGGGTGAGCATGCCTTTGTAGATCATCGTGCGCGACGAGAGGCCGGTGACATAGTGGTAATCCGCACCGGGGAACTTGTTGGCCGAGTTGCCGTGGACGTCGCGGAACTTGCCCAGCATTTCGTTGTTCTGGATCCACGCGCCGACGCGCTTGCGGATGATGTAGAGGCGGCGTTCGAATTCGTTTTGGGAGGTGACCGCCGGGTTTTTGGCGATGAACACCTGCTTGATGACCGGCTCGTAGCGGCCGGAGGTTTTGCCGAGGATGCTGCTGTTGACCGGAACGGTGCGCCAGCCGATGAAGCGTTGGCCTTCCTCGCGGATGACGTGTTCGAAGACCTGCATGGCGGCTTCGCGTTCGCTGGCGTGGGGCGAGAGGAAGACGAGGCCAGAGCCGTATTCGCCTTCGGGCGGCAGTTCGATGCCCTTGGCGGCCATTTGCTTGCGGAGGAACTTGTCCGGCATCTGGACGAGCAGGCCGGCTCCGTCGCCGGTGAGCGGGTCGGCACCGCTGGCGCCGCGGTGGTCCATGTTTTCATTCATCGTCAGGGTTTTGACGATGATGTCGTGGGAGCGCTTGCCTTTGAGATGGGCAATGAATCCGACACCGCATGCGTCTTTTTCACGAGAGGGGTCCCAGAGTCCTTGAGGAGCGGGCCAGCCTAGCGGGGATTGCGGTGTGTGGGGCATGTGATGCGGGTCGATGGGGGTTGGGAGATGCTTGCCGCGAAAAACATCGGCAGAAGCGGGGAACGCCGCAAATCCGGCGAATTCAGGACCAGGCACGCGGCATATCCTGAGCTTTCAAGGGTCAAGCGGCTCGGGAATGTGCTTTTCGCGTCCCCATCTGTCAAGACCGGGGGTGCCCCGGGATCATGTCCAGCCGCGGGCTGAAACCCGGGCTGGAAATCCGCTTGGGCTTGGTCTTGCACGGCAGGTGCCAGTGTCTATGGTGCCGCGGCCCATGAATGCGTCGGCGACAAGCGTTGCGCGAGGGTCGAATGAGCGATGAATGCCCCCATTTCCCTGCAGATTTCGATGGATGATCAGGTTCTCCGGGTCTTCGAGGCTGGCGTTTTGGTCGCCGAGTATCCGGTATCCACGGCGGAGAAGGGCATGGGATTCGAAGAGGGCAGCCTGCGCACGCCGACGGGGGAATTCCGGATTTCCGAAAAGATTGGTGGTGGTGAGCCGCTGGGCACGATCTTCAAGGCCCGGGTGCCGGTGGGTTGCTGGGACGGGGTGAGCCTGGAGGGGGATTTGATCCTGTCGCGGATTTTGCGGCTCGAGGGGCTCGAGGCGCAAAACCGCAACACGATGGAGCGCTACATTTACATCCATGGCACGAACCGCGAAGACCAGATTGGCAGGCCCGCGAGCCACGGATGCATCCGGATGCGCAATGCGGACATCGAGGATTTGTACGGGCGGGTGGCTGTCGGGGTTGCGGTGCGGATCGAGCCAGCGACGCGGCGGCGTGGCAAGCTGTTGTTCATCGACTGCGATTCGACCTTGTCGGTGATCGAGGGGATCGACGAGTTGGCCAGGGCGCGCGGCGAAGAGGTCTTCCGCCAGGTGGTTGGCTTGACCGATGCGGCGATGAATGGCGAGATCGCGATTTCGGAGGTCTTTCCCCGGCGGATGGAATTGATCCGGCCGGACCGCGGCCTGTGCGATGCGATTGCCGCGCGCTATATCGAGCAGATGGTCGACGGAGTGCCGGAGCTGCTGCAGGAAGCGCGGGAGCGCGGATGGCTGCCGGTGATTTTGTCTGGCGGATTTGCACCGCTGATCGAGCCCTTGGCGCGGCGGCTGGGCATCGAGCATGTCGAGGCCGTGCCGATCGCCTTTCATGGGGATGGTTCCTATGCCGGGTATGGCAGCGATTACCCGACGACGCGAAATTTCGGCAAAAACGAGGTTATCCGCCAGTGGAAGTCGGCGATGCTGCCGGAGCGGGTAGTGATGATCGGTGACGGGGTTTCCGACCTCGAGACAACGCCTGACGTGGATTTGTTTGTGGGTTTTGGCGGCGTCGTCGCCAGGGCCAAAGTGCAGGCCAGGGCTGGCTACTGGTTGGCCGATATGCGGCAGCGAGACGGATTGTGGCAGGCGCTTGATGGCCTCGAGCTGCGCGGGGATTGAATGGCGTGCGGATTGACTGCAAATCTGCGCATCCGCTTGCAGCGGTCATTTTGCGGTTGCGGGCAGGTGTTCGACTGCTAGGCAGTGTGCATCGACGCGGCAATTTCCATCAGCGGTCTCGGCGCGCTCTCGGCCCTTGGGGTGGGGGTGTCCGCCCAGCGCGAGCGCATCCTGCGGACGGTGGTGCCGTTCCGTCCGCTCGGGGAATTGCTGGGCGGGGACAGTCCGCATGCGCGGCGGCCAGGGGGCTGGATCGAAGACCGCGGCCTGTTGATTCACCGGAAGTGGAGTCCGGTCACCATGGCGGCACTGCATGCCGCCCGGCAGGCGGTGGAGGATGCCGCTTGGTCGGCTGTGGATTTGAAGGATGCGGCTTTGGTCGTTGGCACCAGCCGTGGCAATGCGGCGGGCTGGTTGAATCCCTGGCCGGGCCGGCGACCCTTCCGCCTGATGGCGGCCAGCAACACGATGCACGGGGAATCCGCCTCGGCGATCAGCATTGAGCTCGGGATTGCCGGTCCGAACCATGTCTTGGCGACCGGATGTGCGGCCGGGCTGGATGCCGTGGGTGTGGCGATGCTTTTGTTGAGGGCCGGGATGGCGCAGCGGGCACTTGCGGTGGCTGTGGATTTGCCGCTGGTGCCTTTGCTCTTGGACAATTATGCGGCCTCGGGGATTTTGTCGGCGCAGATGAGTTCCGATCCCTACCGTCCGGGCACCGACGGTTTTGTGCCAGCGGAAGGCGCGGCGGCGATGGCGATCGAGTGCAAGGACGCCCATAGCCCTTGCTTGGTTTCGTTTGGTTCCAATTCCGATGCCTGTGATGCGATCGGGATTCCCAAGGATGGAGGGCGCAGTCCCGACCTGTTCGCCGCACTGCCTGCGGATCATCCACCGATTGCGGCCGTGTGTCCGCATGCGACGGGAACGGCGGTGCAGGCGGCGGCCGATCCGGCGGCATTGGCGCGTGTCTTTTCAGAGCAGAAGCGTCCGAGCCTGCATTTGCTGAAGCCTTACGTCGGTCACACGATCGGTGCGAGCGGCCTTTTGGAAAGCGTGGTGATGGCGGAGTTCCTGCGTCACGGGGAATTGCCGCCAAACCTTTCCGGCCTGCATGCTCCTGACGGGTTTGTCTTGCCCGATCATGTGGTCCCTGCCGGCGGTTCCGTCGCGAAACTTTCACATGGCATGGGTGGACACAATGCATTGTTGACGATGAGATATGCGCAGTAGCAGAGAGCGGTGCGGGGTGTAACAAATCATAGATAATATGATTATTATCATGAAATTTCTTGCGCGCGTCCGGCATCCGGTTATTTTCGGAGATCATGAGCACCAAGAAGACCAAAAAGACCGTCAAGCGCGCCAAATCCGCCAACAACAAGCAGTCTGCCCCGAAGGCTGAAAAGTCCGAAGCATTCGGCGTTGGCAAGCGTGGTGCACGGTATCCATCCGCCCAGAATGCCAAGGTCGTGGATTTCGTCAATGAATACAACGCCACCCACGGCCGTGGTGGC
>CBFGOB010000127.1:0-7413 GCA_965650215.1 uncultured bacterium
GCGCCCGATCGCAAAGCGCAGATCCTCGACGACCTGGGGGTTGAGGGGATCGACAAGGGCCACACTCAGGCCGTTTTCGTTGAAGCTGACCGGCAGAGCACCGTGCAGGCGGGCGGTTCCGGCCGGCACCAAGGCCAGCAGGGCGTCGGCGGGCGTCCAGTCCCGGATGTCCACCACGTAAGTCCCCAGCTCGGACGCCACGATCGGCCAGATGTCGTCACGGCTCTGGATGACCTGGAAGTCGGCGAGGATTTCGGCGATTTCCTTACCACTGTGCTCGACCTCATAGAGGATGTCCTGGGCAAGCGACCGGTCAATGAGTCCGCGGCTTTGAAAGAGGATGTCCTGGGCAAGCGACCGGTCAATGAGTCCGCGGCTTTGAAAGAGGTCGATGATCTGTTGGTTGTCCATGCAGCGTGCGAATCGTGGCTATTGGGGTTCGTGGTGGTGGCCGGGCTCAGTCGGCATCGGACATGGTGGCATGAACGACTTCGGAAGCTGCGGTCAACCCCGCGAGCACCTTGCGAATGCCGTCCTCGCGCAGGGTGCGCATGCCGAGCTCCCTCGCCCGGTGCCGGAGCTGGGTGGTCGAAAGCCCGTTGTTGATCATCTGCCGGACCTCGTCATCGACCATGAAAAGTTCGAAGATCCCCATCCGGCCCTTGAAGCCGACCTCGCGGCACTTGGGACAACCGACCGGACCGAAGATGGTCGCCTCCGAAATCCGGCCGGGATCCAACGAAAGGGCGCGGATCTCCTTATCGGTGAGCTCGGCGGGAGCCTTGCAGATCGGGCACAGACAGCGCACAAGCCGCTGCGCCATGACCGCTCGCACCGCCGAGGCGATCAGGAACGGCTTCACGCCGATGTCGGCCAGACGGGCCACCGCCGATGGAGCGTCGTTGGTGTGCAAGGTCGAGAAAACCAAGTGACCGGTCAGCGAGGCGTTGATCGCGATATTGGCGGTTTCCACATCCCGGATCTCACCGATCATGATGATGTTCGGCGCCTGACGCAGCATCGCGCGCAGCGCGGCGGCAAAAGTCATGCCGATGTCGGCTTTGACCATCACCTGGTTGATGCCCGGAAGTTCGTATTCGACGGGATCCTCCACCGTGATGATCTTCTTGTCCGGCTTGTTGATGACGTTGAGGCAGGCGTAGAGCGTCGTGGTCTTGCCCGATCCGGTGGGGCCGGTCACCAGCAGAATGCCGTCGGGAAGGCCCAAGAGCTGCTCGAATTCGTGCTGGTCGTCGGAAAAGAATCCCAATTCCGGCAATCCAAGCAGCAGCGCGGTTTTGTCGAGAATCCGCATGACGATCGATTCCCCGTGGTTCGATGGCACGGAGGAAACCCGCAAATCGACCTCCTTGTCGCCCACCCTGATCTGGATCCGGCCGTCCTGGGGAAGCCGTTTTTCGGCAATCGACATCGTGCCGCTCATCACCTTGAGACGCGCGATCATTGCCGGCAGCAGCTTTTTCGGATGGCTGTCGACATGGACAAGCTTGCCATCGAGGCGGTAGCGCACCCGCACCGAGGTCTCGAGCGGTTCGATATGAATGTCGGATGCCTTGAGGCGCATCGCCTCCGTCAGCGTTTGCAGCACGAGCCGGATGATCGGCGCGTCGTCACCCTTGTCCTCGGCCTCGCGGTCGCCGGTAGTGACCGAAACGCCGGCCTCCTTGGGGCGCGGAGCCGTGGACTGGCCTTCGAAATATTCCTTTAGGTGCTCCTGGATGTCATGCGGGGTGGCACAGACGTAGCTGAGCTCGCGGCCGGTCACCATGGGCAGCGTGTCCAGGGTTTCGAAATCCAACGGGTCGGCAATCGCGACCGTCAGGGTCAATCCGTCATCGGCGACCGGCACCGCCCGGTAGCGGCGAGCGACATCCACGGGAATCCGGTCCGCCAAGGCAGGATCGATCGGCGCGTGACGCAGCCTCATGAAGTCGATCCCGGCGTTCACCGCCAGCGTCTTGGCGACATCTTCCTGGGTCAGACGGGTCTGGGAAAGCAACCGCTCGATGATGGTCTCCGTGCCGGTCAGTGAGATCTTGGCCTCATCGACCGCGTCCTGGGTCGTGATGCCACTTTCCACAAGCAATTGGGCAAGATAATCTTCGTTTGAAAACACGGGGAGGATGCGAAATGGGGTTTGATCGGGAAATGGCACAACACCATTCCACGCTGAGCTTGGAAAGAGTGTTCAAGCGCCCTTGGCTTGTCAACAGGCCACATGACGAAATCCCGGCCACAGGCCATGATCGACACGCATGGGAGGGATTCGGAGCGGCCAGATCGTCAAGATGGGCGATACTCACTGCTTGGCAAGCCCCCTTGCAACGAGCCACTGCTCGAGCAGGAGCGGCCAGGCTCCGGATTCGCCGGATTTGCCCAAGCCAAAGCCGTGTCCGCCTTTTTCCTGCACATGACACACAACCGGCACCCGGTTCTCGGCACAACGGGCGGCGAACTCGGTGGAGTTCCTCAGGGGAACCGCCATGTCATCCGCCGCATGGATGAGAAAACAAGGGGGCGTCATGGCATCCACCCGAAGGTGGGTTGAAACCCGCGCCTCCATCGTGGCGCCCGGCTGATCCCCTAAAAGACGCCGCTTGGAACCCGTGTGCCCCCAGGGATCGCTCATCGTGATCACCGGATACACCAGAATGGCGAAATTGGCCCTCCAGGCATCCGGCCCGGCGGATGTCGGCTGGGCATATCCCTCCAGGGGGTCCTGCGCCATCGTCGCACACATCGAAGCCAGATGTCCGCCGGCAGAAGATCCCATCACGCCGATTTTGGCCGGATCCAGTCCCCACTCGGCAGCATGCTCACGCGTCAGTTGAATCGCGCGCCGCGCATCCAGCAAAGGTCCCGGGAAACGGAAAAACCCGTGATCCTTCGAGCTGACCCGATACTTCACCAGCACTGCGGCAATGCCGCGCTGATTCAGCCATGCAGCATAAGCATGGCCCTCGTGGTTCATTGCCAGCATGCCATAGCCGCCACCGGGGAAAATCACCACCGCCGCTCCGCTGCGCCGGGCGGGATCCGGCAGGAATACCTGGTATGCGGGCAGCACCGTGTTGGTGTAACTGCCGCGTGCGTTGACCGTCTCCTCAAGCGCCGGCACCGGCTCCGCACCGGGGATCGCTCCCTCCCAAAGCGGCCGCCATTCGGCAAAGGCCGTCACCCCGAGCAACCAGAACCACGCACCAAGACCCGCAAGCTGTTTCATGCCGACACTCTGCCGCAGCCACCCGGCGCGGCGCAAGACGCAAGCGGTGACCTCATCGGATCAGAGCCGGACGGCCAGACGGGTCTCCTGGGTCAGCGGGAATTCCTCCACCACCCGTACCGACGACCGCCGGTGGATGCCCACCAGCAAACCGACAGCCATCAGGCTGAAGACCATGCTGGTGCCACCATAGCTCACGAACGGCAGCGGCAAGCCGTCATTCGGCAGCATCGCCGTGGTGACGGCGATGTTCTGAATGCCGGGAACCACCAGGATGCAGGTCAGGCCCAAGGCAAGGCAACGGCTGAACACGGTCTCGGCCTGCAACGCGATGCCGCAGCCGGCAATCGCGATCAGCACGAAGCACAGCACCACACCCAGTGTGGCGGCCAGCCCGAGTTCCTCGCCAATGACCGGGAAAATGAAATCGATGTGCGCAAGACTCAGGGTGCCGAATTTCTCATAGCCGTTGCCAAGGCCAACCCCGGTGGGACCACCATTGCCCAATGCCAGCAGCGCCCTCCACTGCTGCATCCCCTTGTCGAGCTGGTGCACCGGATTCTCCAAATCCAGCCAAGCCTCGATCCGGCTCCAGCGGTTTTCATTGTGGTAGATGAAGGCCGAGGCCATCGCCACCAACGCAAGCCCCGTCGGCACCGTGTAGCGCAAGCGCGTCCCGACACAGAACAGGATCGCCGCCACGGCGGCCGAAAGGGAAAGTGCGGAACCGACATCGGTCTCGCAGGCGATCAAGGCCAGCGGCAGCCCGGCGATCAAACCCGGAATGATGAAACCGCGCCAGAAGGTATGCACTTCGGTCTGCCAACGCGCAAACCAGACCGCGAGGCAGAAAATCACCACCATCTTCGACGGTTCGGAGGGCTGGAACTGGCCGATGACCGGAAAACGGATCCATCGTGAGGAACCGAATTCCTTCACACCGATGCCATCGACAAAGCACAGCGCGAGAAGCACGCAAGACAAGATCCAGGCCCACAGCGCCATCCGGCGGAACCGCTCCGCGGGAATGAAGGCCACCACGATTGCCGCGACCAGACCGCCCGCCACCATGCAGGCCTGACGCGAAAGGAAATGATACGGCTCCTCGACACCCCTCACCCACACGCTGGTGCTCGCCAGCATGATCAGCCCGAGGGCGACCAGCGCGGCCACCGCGGCACAAAGGATGATGGAACAATGTCGGGCCATGTCGGGTTTCGGCAGCTCGTGGGACGATCAGGGGATTTTGAGTTTCATCCCGGCAAACAACTTGCGGACGTCGGTGATGCCGTTGAGCTTCATCAGTTCATCCTGATTGACCGCGTGCTTCTTGGCAATCCCCCAAACGCTGTCACCGGGCTGCACCACATACACCTTGCCAGCAGCCGCATCGGCACCGACCGGCTGCGCGACCGGGGCGTTGCGGACATCGATCGCCTCCACCAGGCCTTGCTCGCGTGCCGGAACCGATGCGACGGAAGCCGCTTCCCGCGGAGGCTCGGCCGGTGCGACAGCCGCCGCCCCCTGCACGATCACCGGAGTCCTGACCACCACCCGCTTCTGCGGAATGTCCAGGATCAATCCGTTGCGCAAAGTGACGTGCTTGTTGTGGTTCCTGAGATCGGTTTCACTGACCTCGTGAGCCTTCGCCACCGATGCGTAAGTGTCACCGGAACGGACGATATGGCGGGTGTTCGCCGACGTCACCTGACTGTCGACCAACTGCGGCGAAGCCGGCTCCTCGGGCGGCGTCACCAGCACCGGCACCTGGGTTTCCGAAAGGCCACCGGGTTCGAAGGGACGCCCGTTGATGAAGTGGTAATGGATCAGCACCATGGCCACTGCAACGACATGGATCAGCAGTACGATGGTCAGCGCCCAGGAGATTCTCGAGCCGCCGTCCTCGCCATCCATGTCGCGTGCCGCGCCCGCTGCCGCAACCCGCTGCTTCCGGCCACGGCTTTGGGTCACCGCACTCAGACGTCGGAACATTCCCTGAGAGACTGGACGGCGCTTGATGGGTAGTGTTTGGGATTTCATATGGGGGATTCAGATCAGTTGTTGCACGGCGTCGCGGAACACGTTTCCGCGCTCCTCGTAGCCTGAAAATTGGTCAAAGGAAGAAGTTCCGGGTGAAAAAAGCACCACCGAACCGGCGGGCGCATGATCCCGCGCGAGTGCCACCGCCGCTTTCAGGCTCGAGGCCTGGAGCGTCGGCACGGCCTGCTTGAACACGTCTTGCAAGGACGCCGCGATCTGGCCGATGGTGATCGCACACAGCGCCTTCTCGCCCAGGAGCGGGACGAGCCCGCGGTAGTCGAGCCCCTTGTCCTTGCCGCCGGCAATCAGGACTACCGGACGGGTTTGCGAACGCAGGGCGCTTTCCAAGGCATGGATGTTGGTGGCCTTCGAGTCGTTGAGATACTCGACGCCGTCGATCTCGCCCACCAGCTCGCATCGGTGGCGCGGGGGTTCGTATCCCTGGAGGGCCTCGCGAATCGTCGACAGCGGGATGTCCAGCGCTCTGCCGGAGGCCATCGCGGCCATGAGATTCTCCGCATTGTGCAAACCGCGCAGCCGGGTCTCGCGGTCCATCCGCATCACCAACTCACCACGGTGGTAAATGTCATGACCGTCGGAAAACCAATCGGCTTCCGGATCGGTGGTCGAAAAACGCAGGATCGTCGCCCCGGTCTCCGGCACTTGCTCGCCCGAGCGCACAACCGCGACATTCCCTTTCCCAAGGTTTTCGAAAATCCTCAGCTTCGCATTCCGGTAATCCTCAACCGTCGGGTAACGGTCCATGTGGTCCGGCGCGAAATTCAACCAAACCGCGACCGTCGGCCGCAGCTGGCGGATCGTTTCAAGCTGGAAGGAACTCAACTCCAGTGCCACCGCCGCCTGGGAGCCGCCGCTCATGACCACTTCGGCGAAAGGCACCCCGTAATTGCCACATGCCACCCCGCCCATGCCGGCATGCGAAAGGATCCTCGCCACCAGTTCGGTCGTCGTGGTCTTGCCGTTGGTGCCGGTGATCCCGACGATTTTTCCCTGATAAAATCGGCTCGCCAGCTCGACTTCCCCGACCAGCTCGCCGGCATGCTTCGCAAAGGCCGCAACATAGGCGCCGTAGGTGTCGATGCCAGGGCTGACCACCAACAGGTCCGCGTGGAAGTCCGGACTCGGTCCGGCATCGGCACCGGCGTGCACTTCCACGCCATCGGGCATGCCGCCGAACGCTTCCAAGCCCGCCGTATCCCAGACCGACACCTTCGCCCCCTCGCGCAATGCAAGCAGCGCGGCTGCCCGGCCGCTGCGGCCAGCCCCCAGAATCGCGATGTGTTTGCCTGCAAGTGTCATGGGTTCCGGATGTTCCTAGGCAATCTTGAGGATCGCCAGCCCGAACAGGGCCAGCATGATCGAGAGAATCCAAAAGCGGATGATGACCTGGCTCTCATGCCAGCCTAACAGTTCGAAGTGGTGGTGGATTGGCGACATCCTGAAAATCCGCTTCTTGCGCAGCTTGAAGCTGCCGACCTGCAGGATCACCGACATCGCCTCCATCACGAACACCCCGCCGATGATCACCAGCATCAGCTCCTGCTTGGTGCAGATCGCCGCAGTCGCCAGCGCGCCGCCGATCGCGAGCGATCCGGTATCGCCCATGAACACCTTCGCCGGGTGGCAGTTGAACCACAGGAAGCCGAACGCAGCCCCCGCCAAGGCCATCAGAAATACCGCCAGTTCGCCGATGTAGAGGTTGTGGGGAATCACCAGATACTCGGCGGCCATGAAGTAATGCCCGGCCAGGTAGGCCAACAGGGCATAGGCGAGCGAGGTGCTGATCGTGCAGCCGGTCGCCAGGCCATCGAGCCCGTCAGTGAGGTTCACTGCATTCGACGTGCCGATGATGATGAAGGCGAAAAACGGAATCGCCAGAATCCCCAGATCGATGAGAGGCACTTTCAGCAGCGGGAAACAAACCGCACCGATGCCGATCGATTCCTTGCCGAGACGAAATCCGGCCTGACCCGCCGCCAGCTGCTCCTGGGTCGCCCCCAGGCCGGAGATCTCCGGTTTGAAGTAGATGAAGCACGCCGCCACCAGGGCGATGATCAGCTGGAAAAACAGCTTGGCCCTGCTGCTCACGCCGTCGGATTTCTTTTCCT
>CBFGOB010000128.1:0-7347 GCA_965650215.1 uncultured bacterium
AGAAGGCGAAGAACTTGCCGATGAAGCCTGCGGTCAGTGGCACGCCGGCGAGGGCGGCGAGCAGGATCGTCATGGCCAGCGCCAGGCGCGGATTGGTTTTGCCGAGGCCGTTGAAGTCGGTGATTTCCTCACCGCCGCGTTGGATGCGGACCTGGGCGAGGACGAAGAACACGCCAAGGGTCATGACCAGGTAAGTGGCCAGATAGAATGTCACTGCCTGGATGGAGCTGAGCGAGGTGGTGGTTTCGCCTTTGCCTGCGGAGAGTGCCAGCAGCAGGAAGCCTGCGTGGGCGATCGAAGAATAGGCGAGCAGGCGTTTGAAGTTCGTTTGAGGAATTGCGGCGAGGTTGCCGAAGAGCAGCGTGGCGACGGTGAGGATGAGCAGGAGGACGAGTACTGGTCCGCGGGTGGCATCGCTCGCGAGGATCGGCTCGAGGAAGCGGATCAGCAGGATGAAGCCCGCGGCTTTCGAGCCGACCGAGAGAAAGGCGGTGGTGGGGGTTGGGGCGCCTTGATAGACGTCGGGGATCCAGACCTGCATCGGCACGGCGCCGATCTTGAAGCCGAGGCCGATGAGGATCAGCGCGATGCCGAAGAGAAGGGGAATGGGAGATTGAACCCTGGAGATTGCGGAAGAGAGCCCGTCGAAGCCGAGCGTGTGGGTTGTGCCGTAGACCCAGGCGATGCCGTAGACCAGGAAGCCGGTGCTCAGCGCGCCGAGGATGAGGTACTTCACGCCGGCTTCGAGCGAGCCGACGTTGCGGCGCATGTAGGCGACGAGGATGTAGAACGTGATCGTGACCAGCTCGAGGGCGACGAAAGCGCCCGCGAGGTCCTTGGCGGAGGCCAGCCACATCATGCCGGCGCAGGCGAAGATCGGCAGCGAGTAGAATTCACCCGTGCCGTTCTCCGATTCCGGATGATCGGTGAAGCGGGAAAGGATCGAGCGGAAATCGACGGCCATCAGCAGCACGAAGATCGTCGTGACCAGCGCGAAGCCCTTGTAGAACACCGCGAGGGTGTCGAACTGATAGAAATTCCACAGCGGCCAGCGGGCCCATGAGGCGTCGGGCTTGGCATCGGGGCCGATGGCGAGTGGCAAGAGGCCGAGGATGACGAGCAGTCCCGCCGATCCCGCGAGGCCGAGCCAGGCTTTGCCTTTGCCGGGTGCGAATGCTTCGGCGACCAGCAGGATGAGGCCGAGGGTGACGGTGAGGGCTTCCAGGTAGTAGGCGGGCATGGTGGAAAATAAAAAGTGGTTGGTTGTCAGTTATGGGTTGTTCGTCTTTTCACTAATAACCATGAACCGATAACGTTGAACTTAATGGAGTAGGTTGAGCAGGAGATTCGGATAGAGGCCGACGGCGACCAGGGCGATGGCGAGCAGGATGGCCGGGATGCGGTCGGCGAGGCTGAGATCGGGGGAGGCTTCGGTGCTGGCGATGCCCGGGCCCTGGAAGATGTTGCGGTAGGCGCGCAGCATGTAGACGGCGGAGATCACCACGCCCCAGATCGAGAGGACGCAGGCGATTTGCACCGGGCCGAGGCCCGCGGTGGGGCTGTAGCCTTGGAAGGCCGAGAGGAAGACCAGGACTTCGCCGGGGAAGTTGGCAAGGCCGGGCAGGCCGATCGACGCCATCGCCGCGATGCCGAAAAGGAAGGCGAGCTTGGGCGCGGCTTTCGCCAGGCCACCGAGTTCCTCGAGGTCGAGGGTGCCGGTGGCCCGCTCGATGCGGTCGGCGAGGCCGAAGAGCATGGCGATTGAAATGCCGTGGGCAAACATCAGCAGGATGGCGGCGGGTTGGGCGAGGGTGTTGGCGGGGAAGGCCACGAGGGCGGCGATGGCGAGGAAGATGTAGCCCATGTGCATCACCGACGAATTGCCGAGCATGGTGTCCACGCGCTTTTGGGAGATGGTCACGAAGCCGACCCAGAGGATGTTGCCGAGCAGGAGCACCAGCAGCGGAGTGAGCCAGGCCTGGAGGCCATCGGGCACGAGGGGGATGGCGATGCGCAGCAGGCCGTAGAGGCCGAATTTTTTCAGTACGCCGGCGTGGAGCATGGCGACGGGCGCCGGGGCGCTGGCATAGGCGGGTGCGGCCCAGGAGTGGAAGGGGAAGAGCGAGACGAGCGTGCCGAAGCCGACCAGCAGCAGAGCGGCGATGCCGCTTTGCTCGCGCAGGCCGATGGACAGGCTGCCGTCCTTCGCGGCAGCGACCATGGTCGGGATGTGCATCGTGCCGGCGAGGTTGGCGAGCCAGACGAGGCCGGCCAGGAGGATGATCGAGCCGAGGCCGAGGTAGATGGTGATTTTCCATGCCGCCAGCTTGCGGTCGCCGCGGCCGAGCATGCCGATCATCAGGAAGGTCGGGATGAGGGCGAGCTCGTGGAAGGCGTAGAAGAAGAAGAGGTCGGTGGCGGCGAAGGCACCGAGGGCACCGGCGGAGATCAGCAACGAAGATCCGTAGTAGAGGGTTGCCCGACCATCCGGTGCCTTGCCCGAGAGCACGGCGGCGAGGGTGACGATGACGGTGAGGAGGATCAGCACCAGGCTCATGCCATCGAGGCCGAAGGCGAGGTGGATCGCCGGTTTTTCAAGCACGCGCAGCGAGAAGTCCCAGCAATCGCAGCTTGGCGTGAAGGCGGCGTAGAGGCCGAGTGCGAGGTTGACCGCAGATGCGCCGATCGCGGTCCTGCGGGCGGGAGCGCCGAGCAGGATGGCGATGAAGGCGGCAATCGGAAGGAAGACGAGGAGGGCGAGCATGGGAGAGAGCGGTTAATTTGCCTTTTTCCGGGTGGATCGGGGTTTGCGGGCGGGTTGTGGATTCGGAATCGTGTGAAAGCCCATTTCGCGGGCGGGTTGAGTCGCGGGGGCCATCAATTGGCGGATCGCGTTGAACACGATGCGAAATTGGCCATCGTATTTTTTTTCGATGGCCTCGAGTTTCCGTGCCAGATCGGCATTGGTGGCGAGCAACTCGCGAAGGCGGACGAATGCCCTCATGATGGCGATATTCACCTGGACCGCGCGTTCGCTGCGCAGGACGCTGGAGAGCATGGCCACGCCTTGCTCGGTAAAAGCCATGGGTGAGGCGCCGCCCAGCTTCCCGATTCCCGGTATCACATTTTGTGATACCAGGTCGGTGATCTCATTGCTGGTGAGTTCGAACATGAAGTCGGCCGGAAACCGATCCGGGTTGCGGCGGACCGCTTGTTTCAGCGCACGGGTCTCGACCTGATACAGTTCGGCCAGTTGGAAATCGAGCATGACTCTCTGCTGTCTGAACAGCAGGATGCGCTGTTCGACCTGGATGGAGAGCTTGGGTGAGGTCATGGAAGAAATGAAGAGGGCGGGTAGAGCGAGCTTATTGGGGTCTTCTCTCGAATCTTGAAGTCTTGCGTCTCAGAAAAACACGGTGAAGTAGATGACGAGGATGGCACCGAGTCCGAGAGCGAAGGCGTAGCCCTGGAGTTCGCCGGATTGGACTTTGCGGAAGAGGTTGCCGACGCTGGCGGCACCGCGGCTGAGGCCGCCGACGAGGAATCCGTTGATCAGCAGTTCGTCGAAGAAGTGCACGATCGCGGCGACCGCGTTCTGGAAGTAGGGGACGAGGATCTTGTCGTAGAAGTCGTCGATGTAGAACTTGTTGCGCAGGAGCGGGATCGACAGCGGATCCTTGTCCTTGCCGGTGTAGAGGGCAAAGGCGCTGCCGGCACCGGCGATGAGGGCGACCAGCGAGACGATCAGGAGGAAGTTGGGGTGGAATTCACCCGCATGCGCCGGGGCGGCGGGAGCGAAGCCGTGGAGGTATCCGCCGATCGCGGCCAGCACGCCGAGGATTGCCAACGGCACCCACATCAGCGGACCGACCTCGTGGGCATGGTCGGCGTGGTCGGATTTCGGCTTGCCGAGGAAGGCGACGACGACGAGGCGGGTCATGTAAAACGCGGTGAGCACGGCGACAAAGGCGGCGACCCAGAACAGGATCGGTTGTTTATCTTTTGCCGCTTCGAGGATGAGTTCTTTCGAGAAGAATCCTGAAGTGAAGGGGACGGCGATGAGTGCCGCGTAGCCGAGCAGGAAAGTGCACGCGGTGATCGGCATGCGTTTGAGCAGTCCGCCCATTTTCCAGATGTCCTGTTCGTGGTGGCAGGCGAAGATCACGGCGCCCGAGCCGAGGAAGAGCAGGGCCTTGAACCACGCGTGGGTGAAGAGGTGGAACATGCCGGCCTCGCCGTCGACGAGTCCGACGGCCATGACCATGTAGCCGAGCTGCGAGAGCGTCGAGTAGGCGAGGATCTTCTTGATGTCGTCCTGTTGCACCGCCATCAGCGCGGCCAGCAGGGCGGTGAATCCGCCGGTCCAGGCGATCACGTTGCTGGCAAACAGGCCTTCGAAGAGTTCGGCACCGAGCGAGAACTGGAGGCGGAAGAGCATGTAAACGCCGGCGGCGACCATGGTGGCGGCGTGGATGAGTGCGGAGACCGGGGTCGGGCCTTCCATCGCGTCGGGCAGCCAGACGTGGAGGGGCACTTGCGCGGACTTGCCGACCGCGCCGCAGAAGATGCAGAGCACGGCGGTCGATAGCAGGCCGTTGAAGAGTGCCGGCTGCGCGCTTTGGAAGGCGAGGATGCCGTCTTTCATCGCGCCGAAGGCAAGTGTGCCCGTCAGGCCCCAGAGCAGGAGGATGCCGATCATGAAGCCGAAGTCGCCGACTCGGTTGCAGAGGAAGGCTTTTTTGGCGGCATCGGCGGCGGATTCCTTCTGGTACCAATGGCCGATGAGCAGGTAGGAGCTGAAGCCGACCAGTTCCCAGAAGATGAAGGTCATGATGAAGTTCGAGGCCAGCACGATGCCGGTCATCGAGAACATGAAGATCGAGAGACCGGTGAAGTAGCGGGCTTTCGCCGCATCGTCCTTCATGTAGGCGAGCGAGAAAATATGGACCAGCGCGCCGATGCCGGTGACCACCACCATCATGCCGGTGGAGAGTTGGTCGAGTTGGATGCCGATCTCGAGGTGGAAGTCACCGATGCTGGCCCAGTTGAAGGAAAGGTCGCCGGTCTTGCCCAAGAGCATCAGCGAGATCGCCAGCGTGGTGACGGCCGATGCGGTCGAGAGGTAGGGCACGAGGCTGTGCTTGCGCAGCACGATCTGGCTGATCGCGGCAACTGCGAGCGGGAGGAAGAGAAGGATCCAGGCGAGGTTCATGAGTGGAATTAGCCCTTGAGGCTGGTGAGATCGTCGGTGTGGATGGTTTGGCGCGCGCGGTAGAGGGCGACGATGATGGCAAGGCCGACGGCGACTTCGGCGGCGGCGACGGTGATGACGAAGAAGACCAGCATCTGGCCGTTGTAGTCGGGAAGGCCGTTGAGCGTGTTGAAGCGCGAGAAGGCGACCAGACTGAGGTTGGCGGCGCTGAGCATCAGCTCGAGGCACATGAAGACGATGATGATGCTGCGCCGCAGCACCACGCCGGCGAGACCGATCGCGAAGAGCAGACCGGAGACCAGAAGGTAGTCATTGAGGGTGGCCATGGAAGGGAGAGGGTGTTGGGTAGAAGCTGAAAGTTATCCGTTATCTGTTAAAAGGGTTGGAGAAAGATTGGGTTTGGGCCGTTGACTGTGCATCTGACGTTTGATTTCGACTATTAACTATTAACAGATAACTTCAGTTCACCTGCTTCTTCGACAGGACGACGACGCCGACGGTCGCGACGAGGAGGATGATGCCGATGATCTGCAGGGGCAGGTTGTAGCCGGTGAAGAGCGTGTGTCCGATGAGGTGGACATCGGGGAGGTTGCCGGCCTGCAGCGATTCGGCGATGTGGCTGCCTTCCTTGAAGTTGGCGGCCGCCTTGGCGAGGGACGCCTGATCCAGTGCCGGGGCTTCTTGGTTTGGAGTCTTGCTGAGAATGCCGACGAGTTGGATGATGAAGGCGATGACAAGGCAGATGCCCCCCGCGATGCCCGCCAGCGATTTGCGGCGCTTCTGCTCGTCCTTCAGATCGAGTAGCATGATGATGAAGATGAAGAGCACCATCACGGCGCCGGTGTAGACGAGGATCTGGATGATCCCGACGAAGAAGGCGCTGAGTCCGACGAAGAGCCCCGCGAGGCCGACAAAGCAGGCGACCACCGAAAGCGCGCTTGAGACCGGGTTGCGGAAACAGATCACCGCCGTGCCGCCGATCAGCATGATCAGCGAGAAGAACCAGAACAGGTAGGAAGGCATTGGATGTGGGGAGTCAGTTATCTGTTAATCGTGATCAGGTCGGGATTGCGATTCTTTGGAGGCTCGCTGCAGGTAGGTGATATAGCCGTTTGTCAATTTGATTGCTTCATGGACGAGTGCGCGTCCTTTGGAGAGGAGATCGTGGGGGATAAGTCCTTCGTCGTTTGCTGTAATCAGGTGATCCAGGGTTTCCCAGGTTGAGCCTCGGGAATTTGAGCAGAACTTCGCATTGTCCAAATAGTGGAAACGACCGTATCCTTCGGCGATGTTTGCAGTGCTTGAGCGGGCGCTTCGAATAAGTTGATCTGTGATCCTGAAGATTTCCTCTTTTGGCATGAGAGGGATGACTTCACTCCGGATGAATATCCTCAGCTTCCGGCATGCCTGCCAGCACTGGAGATCTTCAAAGCCCCGTATGTGTTCAGTATTCATTCCAATATCCAAAATCTGATAACCGATCACCGATAACTCATCACTACTTCAGCTCATTCCACTTGTTGACGAGGCCGACGCGCTTGCCGCCGATTTCGTAGAGTTTCTTTTTGTTGTGGACCATATCCTTGCGGCTGTAGCCGGTGATGAGGTAGTCCTTGCGGAGATAGATCGCCTGCTCCGGGCAGACTTCCTCGCACATGCCGCAGTAGATGCAGCGGATCATGTCGATTTCGAATTCCTGGGGCCGCTTCTCGACCTTCGCCCAGGGATCGTCCGCGGGGATTTCGCCGGGAGTGATCTTGATCGCCTTCGGCGGGCAGATGAACTCGCAGAGCTGGCAGGACACGCAGCGTTCGCGGCCGAGCTCGTCGGTGACGAGGGCCGGTGCGCCGCGGTAGTATTCCGGCAGCTGGTCGTCCCAGCGTTGCTCCGGGAACTGCATGGTGACGCCGAGGCCGGAGGACTTGAGCGAATCCGCGCCGGCGGATTTGCCGAGCATCGATTTGATCGCGTGCGTGAGCGTGAGAAAGAAACCCTTCACGATTGCTCCGAGATAGATCTTTTCTCCGAAGTTGAGTTTGGGGCGTTGGACTTTGATGACTGGCATCGGGGAGTGGGGAAGGGAGATTAGGAGATTAGGAGATTAGGAGATTAGGAGATTAGGAGATTAGGAGATT
>CBFGOB010000129.1:0-7341 GCA_965650215.1 uncultured bacterium
AGTTTCACCTGGGGTGGCCGGGACGAGCTTGCCAAGGCGGTGCAGCTCACGACCGTGCGGCGGCGCAACGGCTATCTCGACATCGTGCTGCGTTATTATGCCGATGAGATCCTCGAGGGTTCTGAGGGTGTGGTTGACACGGCGCTCGGCGGCGACGAGCCGTATGCGGAAATCGTGCTGCTCGAGAATGTGGCGTATTTCGAGTGGCAGGTGCTCAACGGCAGCACCATGGAATGGCAGCGTGAATGGACCGAGCAGGGGCGCCTGCCGCTGCAGGTCGAGCTGGTGATGGCGATCGGCGCCAAGGGCGAGAGCATCCGCCACGTGTTCTGGGTTCCGCCGAAACAGAATCCGGAGCTGGTGATGCGCCAGCTGTCGGGGTCGGCCAGGTCCGCAAGCCCGGGAGGATTGGAAACCCGCCGGGGTGGGGTGCTCGACGCCGGCACCGTGACGGAAGGAGGTGGCCGATGAGGACGGGATCCGCCAATGCCAGGGAGCTGGGGGGCCGCAGGGGTGCGGCACTGATGGCGGTGCTCTGGCTGGTCGCGATCCTCGCCTTGGCGAGCATCACCGCGCTGCGGGTGATTTCCTTCGACATGGACATCGCGGCGGCGACGATCCACGGGGCGAAGGCGAAGCGTTTCGCGGAGATGGGCATCGCCATCGGCTCGCACCCGATGATCGAGCGCGGCGATCCCCTGCTGCTGCAGCAGTCGGAGGATGGCGAGGGCTACGAGGCCCGGATCTTTTCCGAGGGCGGTCGCTTCAACATCAATGGCATTTTGCAGCAGAAGGACCGCGACCTGCTGCACGCGATCTTCAGCCACTGGGGGCTCGATCTGGGCGAATCCGACGCCTTGATCGACGCCTTGACCGACTGGGTCGATGCGGATGACGAGACCTCGCTCAACGGTGCCGAGTTCGAGGCCTACGAGGAGGCAGGCCGGATCAACCAGCCTTTCAACCGGTTGTTTTACGACATTGCCGAAATGCGGCTGGTGCGCGGCATGGACCGGGTCGAGGCCCTGCGCCCGGATTGGGCCGACTGGTTCACGGTCTGGAGTGCCGGGCAGCTCGACCTGAATGAAGCGCCGGTCGAGTTCATTGCCGTGGCTGCCGAATGCTCGGTCGAGCAGGCGCAGTTGGTGCGCGAGGCGGTGGTCGGGGCCGACGGCCTGCGGGGTTCGGATGACGACCTGCCCTTTCAGGATTTGGCCCAGGCGCTGGCATTATTGGGCATTGATGCCAATGTTTCCTTTGAACTCGCCCGCCGGTTTACCGTAAATGATGCCACGACCCGCATTGAAAGCATCGGCAATGCTGCTGGCGCGAAGCGGAAAATCACTGTAATCCTGCGCAACCGCACCGGCAAGCCCGCGCTTCTGGAGCGGACTGAAGAAATCATCCCGTGAGCAAATCCATCGATGACATCCTGATCCTGCCCGGAGAAGCCGGCTGGGAAGTGTGGAGCCGCCTGCCCGAAGGCGGGTTTTCCCGGCTGCGCGTCTCCGAGTGCCTGCAGGCCGGCGAGCTCGACGAGTTGCCGGCGGGCCAGCTCACGATGCTGTTTGCCGCCAAGGCGGTGACGGCCCTGCCGATGCGGGTCATGACTGATGATGAGGCCTTGTTTGGCGACTTGGTCACCTTGCATGCCGAGCGGCTCGGCTTGCGGACAGACCCGATGGCCGGGCAGTTGAGCGACATATTCCCGGTGGAAAAAGCGAAGGACAGCAGCGTGCTGCTGGCGGTGTTTCTCCGTCCGCCCGCCGAGGGCGAGTTGCCGCGGCGGGGGCCCAAGGCCTTTGATCTGTTGGCCCGCTGCCTGCCGGTCGATGGGGATGCGGTCTGCGTCTGGAAGGAATTGGGGCGCTGGGTCTTCGGGGTCTATCACCGGGGGAAGCTGCTTCATGTCCAGGCGACCTCGATCGAGTCGGCGATGCCCGATAGCGCGCTGGCCCGCGAACTCAGGCTGTCGCTGATGCAGCTTTCGCTGCAGGGGCTCGACTTCAAGCCGTCGCGCATCGAGGTCTGGACGGCGGATGGCAAGGGCGATGTTTCCGCCTGGCAGGGCCTCCTGGACCTGCCGGTGCGGTTGGCGGCGCGGCCCATGCCGGTGTTGCCCGAGGCGATGAGCCGCTTGCTGCCGGAAGACGTGCGTGCCGCCCGCGATGAGGCGCGGCGCAGGCAGGTCATCCGCCTGAGCGCCGCTGCGGTCGCGCTGGCCTATCTCGGCACGATTGGCTGGCTGGGCTTCGGCCTGTGGCAGGGCGCGCGGCACGCGGAGGAACTGAAAGTCCAGGCCCGCCAGGCCGCACCGGATGCCGAAGCCTATGCCTTGCACATGAAGAAGTGGCGCGAGTTGCAGGACGGCATCGAGCTCAACCATTCGCCGGTCGAAATGCTGCTGCATATCGCCAACTGCATTCCTCCGCAAGGCAGCCTTCACCTCGAAAGTGCCGACATCAGCGCCTCCGCGATCGTTCTCAGCGGCAGCGGGGCGCAGCTGCAGGATGTCAACCGCTTCAGCCTCAACCTCACCAAGCACAGCGGCTTGTCACGGCTGACCTGGACGACTCCCGAGCCGAGCCAGTCGACCGGCGGCTGGAAGTTCACCTACCGCGCCGAGCTGCCCGTGGCCGCTCCCTGAATCCTTTGATCCACCACCGATTCCCGCATGTCTTCCCGTGAAAAAAAACTCCTGATCCTGTTCCTGGTGGCGGGGGCCGTGATGCTCCATTTCATCGGCGGATCCTATTATTTGGCGAAGAAGAAGGAAGTCGACCGCCTGCAGGCCGAGGCCGGCCGGGCGCTCCAAACCGCCGAGCTGTTCCGGGCCAGCAAGGACCAGGCCGAGAAGGAAATGCAGTGGCTGGCCACGAACGAACCCGCTCCGGCGGAAAACCAGGACGTGCAGGTTGCCCTTGAAAGCTTCTGCACCGTCGAGGCCGGCAAAAGCCGGTTGAACATCGGCAAACGCAACCTTCAGACGACCGACATGACTCCCGGCAACCATTTCCACCGGGCCAAGATCGTCATCGAGGTCACCGGCAGCGAAGCCGCGCTCTACGAGTGGCTCGACCGGATCAATGCCCCCGAAAAGCTCCGCCGGGCGACCCGCTTGGTGCTTTCCCCCAATGCGCAGGACGACACGAAAATCGACTGCAAGGCCACCATCGAGCAATGGTTTGTTCCCGCTCCGGCCAAGTCCTGAGGCAGTTCCTCCTTTGATTTTTCAAGCCATGCGTCATCCTTCCTTCATGAAACCCGGCCTCTGCCTCCTGCTTCTGGCGCTCGCCATGGCCGGGACGCTGCATGCCGAGGTGCCGCAGAAGGCGCCGCTGACGAAATACCAGAAGCTGTGGCAGTTTTCGCCCTTCACCGCCCGGCCGGTGGGTACGACCGGGCCGGTCTACAACCCGCTGGAAGACTATGTCCTGCTCGGGGTGTCACCGATCAAGGAGGGCTACCGCGTGACCTTGCTCAACAAGAAGAACCCGGCTGAAAAGCGCATTGTCGTCGAGAGCCACAAGCCAGCCAAGGGCTTCGAGGTGCTGGGGGTCATCCGCCAGAAGGGGAATCCGCGCGGCACGGTCGTGCGCCTTATGCGGCAAGGCACGACCGGGACGGTCGGCTTTGAGGAAAAATTCCTCACCCTCGCCCCCCCGCCCGCTGCGGACAAAGCCGCCGAGCCGCCGGCGAACCTGGATGCCGCCAAGAAGCCGCCAATCGCCCCGAAAATCCCCCGCGCCCCCGTCGTCCAACCGCCCGGCGGAAGCAATCCTTCTGCAGGAGCAAGCCCGGCGAGGTCTCCCGAGAGGCGTCCCGAACGTCGCTTCAATCGCTGAATGCCTTCATTCTTTCCCCATATCGTCATGACATCCTACCGTCCATTTCTCGTGCTGCTGCTTCTCGGGATGCCCGCGTTCAGCCAAGACGCGCCACCATCGATCCCTGCGGCGGCGGGCCAACTGGCGGGTGCGGCGCCTGCGGCATCGAAGCTCGGCGATACCCAGATCCTGGAGGACATCGTGGAGGAAAAACTCGATGGCAACGGTCTGGCAGGCCTTTACCGCCGTTACACCGGCCGGCGGGTGATCGTGACCACGGCCGCTTCGGCGGCGGAAATCTCCTTCGTCCAGGAAGCCTCGCCCGATGATCCGCTCACCTATGCCCAGGCGGCGGAATTGCTGCGTCGCGCGGCGGTGCTCGAGGGCTTCGTGTTCACCCAACACCCGGAAGACCCGAATCTCGACATCCTCACCCTCGCCAGCAGCGGGCCGAAACCGA
Organism: uncultured bacterium; assembly: GCA_965650215.1. Classification (GTDB taxonomy): domain Bacteria; phylum Verrucomicrobiota; class Verrucomicrobiia; order Verrucomicrobiales; family Akkermansiaceae; genus Luteolibacter. The sequence continues at coordinate 4,288 of CBFGOB010000129.1, forward strand.
CGAATGTGAAGGTCGACGTGCACAACGAGGCCTCGAACCTGCCCGAGGAGGACGTGGTGATCACCTACGTGATGACCCTCAGCTACATCCGGCCCGATCAGGCGGTGCAGATTTTCAACCAGATCATCGGCCAGGTCGGGGCCTATGGCTCGATCTCCGCCGTGCCCAATGCCTCGGCGGTGGTGATCACCGAGAAAGCCTCGCTGATCAAGAGCCTGGTGGAGCTGAAACAAACCATCGATGTCCCCGGCTCGGTCGAGTCGACACGCTTCGTCCAGGTCCAGTATGCCGATGCGGCGGAACTCGCGTCGGTGATCAAGGAGCTGATGACCGCCCAGCAGGGCACTCAAAACACCGCCCAGGTTCAACGCACGCCGGCGGGTGACAATGCCGGAGCGGCAGCGGCAAGCCCTGCCGCCCCCGCCGGCGAGAGCGTGCCGCTGCGGATCACCGGCGACTCGCGCACCAACCGCATCATCTGCATGGGCCGCCCGGTCGATCTGGTGTTTGTTGAAAACCTGGTCCGCGAGTTCGACATCCCGAGCAGCGAGAAAACCATCCTCCAGCGCAAGCTGCGCTTCCTCAAAGTCGCCGACTTCCTGCCGGTGGCCGCCGATGCGCTCAACCGCGCCTTCATGGGCACCGGCGAGACCGCGGCCACGGGGGGTGCCGGCGCTGCCAGTCCGCAGTCGCGAGCCCGTCCGACCGGCGGGTCTTCGACCAATGCCACCAGCAGCCGCAACACGCGCCAGAACTTCAGCGACGGCAACAACAGCTTCGGCCAGGGCGGCGGCAGATCCGGCGGCAGCGACGTCTCGCTTGCCGATCCCGACAACAACTCCGCGCCCCTGTCCCAACTCGTCGGCCGCACCCAGCTCGTCGCCGACAACATCACCAACTCGATTGTCGTCGAGGGCCCGCCTTCCGCGTTGGAAGTCATCGAGCGCCTGCTCGAACGGCTCGATGTCAAACCACAGCAGGTGATGATTTCCACCATCATCGGCCAGCTCACGCTCACCAAGAACCAGTCGCTTGGCTTCAATTACCTCGTCGACAGCGGTGACATCAGCGGCGGCGGTGGCGGCTCCGGATTCTCGATCGTCGAGCCATCGGTGCCGCCGACCTTCCCGGTCTTCGACCCGAGCTCCATCGCGGATGCGGGCCTGCGGGTCTACGGCCGGATCGGCGACCTGAACGCCTACATCAAGGCGTTGAGCAGCAAGACGGACTTCACGGTGACCTCGCGGCCAAGCATCTTCACCTCCAACAACCAGAAGGGCGAGATCTCGAGCGGCGAGCGGATCGCCATCCCGACCGAAGGCGGCACCAGCACCGGCAGCTTCAGCTCGGGCACCCGCATCCAGTACGAGGAGGTCGTGCTCAAGCTGGAAGTCATTCCGCTGGTGAATTCCAACAACGAGATCACGATGCAGATCGCGCTGCTCAACGACGAGCAGAACGGCACGCAGACGATCCAGGGTGCCGGCACGAATGGCGGCGACCTCACGGTGCCGCGGATCGCGACCCGCCGGATCCTGACCACCGCCACGGTGCCCAACAACGACACGATCGTGCTCGGCGGCCTGATCATCAACAAGGACACCAAGGAGAAGAGCGGCATCCCGATCCTCAGCGACCTTCCGCTGGTCGGTCCTCTGTTCGGATCGAACAGCAAGGGCGCGGACCGCACCGAACTGATGGTCTTCATCCAGCCGTCGCTGGTGGACAACAATGCCGCGCTCGATGCGGTGCAGCTCGACATGAACCAGCGCTACGATGTTTCGGGACGGGCTCTCGAATTCGGGCAGGATGGCAGCCCGATCTTCGGCGATCCGCTTCCCATCGAAGCCGAAGCCGCGCCCGCGGCGCCGAAGAAAAAGAAAACCACCCGCATGGGCGGCATCCATCGCCGTTAGAGCATTTGAGGGAAAAGTGTGGCCGCTGGGGTGAGAAGGTTTTGTGGCGCGTTTTAGGTAGCGCGTCCTCGCCGAGGGCGCATCTTCAGACGCAACACTTCTGTCAAAAGATGTCCCTCGGCGAATAGAGTTTGTAGAATACCGCCGCAGCTTTGCCTTGATTCAAAAAACGACTCGAGCATTCTGACCTCCTTCTGGACCAGAACCACCAGTAAGCTTTGCCTTGATTCAAAAAACGACTCGAGCATTCTATCCTCAGGCCCTCGTTCTCGGCGCCCTTGCTTTGCCTTGATTCAAAAAACGACTCGAGCATTCTGCAAACCTTAGGAACGAGAGGCACGGTCTCGAGGTGCTTTGCCTTGATTCAAAAGCCGCGTTCCTGTTCGTCACACCGTGCTCAAAAGTGCTTTTTTAAACGGCCACCCGACGGGGTGGCCGTTTTGTTTTCCGGGCCCTGCGGTGCTTTTTACCAAACAAGCTTCCAAAATAGTGAAGCCAGGGATTTTCAAGGCGTCGTCCATTTCCGAAAATTCGGCGGAATTACAATCGGATCCTTAGTTTCGGAATCACATTCGATTGCCGCCTGCTTGGAGTCAACCCGTCAATTTGCAATCCAAGGCAAAGAGCTTTCGGAATCGAGCGCCCATACTCTCGCGAGCAAGCCCACGGCTTCAGATCAAGGGGCCGCCCCAAGAAACAGACCTTGGCTGCCAAGATCTTTGCCTGATCACGCTCATTTTCAGCGAGCATGATCTGCATGAGCCCGGGTGAGCGGGCAGGGTTTGTGCTCGGCTTTTCAGCCAGGCTGTGCTCATCATGCGTCCTTGGGTAAACCACTGCCATGATCCGCCATCGGCCATGCCTTGTTGCCGCCCTGCTGTTGCTGCCTGTGATCACGGGATGCAGTTTCAGCCATCGGGGCCGGATCACCGTGAATGGAAATGGCAGTGCGGACCTTGCCTCGATGGAAATCCAGGTCAGCAGGATTGTCGGCGAGGTGGCCCAGCGGCACGGCTTCCGCCCCCGCGGCGGATTCAGGTCATCCGCGGGCGAGCCACTCACCATGGAGCGGGGTTGGGTGTGGGCCCCGGCCGATCCGCTGCGCGGCCGACAGCAGCCGCTGCACGTGCTCGGAGAG
>CBFGOB010000130.1:0-7325 GCA_965650215.1 uncultured bacterium
GGAACCCTTTGGGTTCCTCCTTGGCTTGGGTTCCGAATTGTCCGGACGCGTTGGTGTTGGAATCGTTAGTCATCGGTGTAAGTCATGTCGATGACCTTGCTGACGGCAGCAAGGTCGGTTTTTCCCTCCCGTAGCAAGCGGAGGCCGTTGCGGCGGAGGTTCGGAAGGATTCCTTCCTCGGCCACCTTGACCTCGAGTTCGTAAGGTGTCATTTCGCCCTTGGAAAGCAGGTCGGACACCTTGGGGGTGATCGGGATGATCTCCAGGATCGCGGTCCGTCCGCTGTAGCCCGAGTTTCGGCATTCCGCGCAGCCACCCGGTTTTGCGGCGAACATCGGGATGTTCGCCCAGGAATCGTCCAGCGAGAAGGTCTTGCGGTCGATTTCCGAGAGGCCGTTGATGGACTCCTTGCAATAGGGGCAGAGGATCTTGACCAGACGTTGCGCGCAGGCCGCCTTGAGGGTTTGTGCGATTTTCCAGCGTTCGATGCCGAGCTGCTCGAAACGTTCGATGATCTGCGATGCCCGAGGGGTGTGAATGGTGGTCAGCACCTTGTGTCCCGTCACCGCCGCCTCGATCGCGAGTTCCGCGGATTCGATGTCGCGCACCTCGCCCATCAGGATGATGTCCGGGTCCGAGCGCATGAAGGAGGCGATCATCGGCTTGAATTCCTTGGGGCTGCGGAGGTCGCAGTGGGTGATGCCGGCGACTTCGTCCTCCACCGGGTTCTCGAGGGTCAGGATGTTGACTTCGGGCCTGTTGAGTTCGCGCAGGATGGCATTGAGTGTGGTCGACTTGCCGGAACCCGTGGGTCCGGACATGACGATGATGCCCGCCGGGATCTTCATCACCTTGTTGAGGGCGAACATCGTGTCGTCGTCGAAGGCGAGCGTGCCTTTGCCCAGGGTCACGTTGATGTTGCTCTTGTCGAGCAAGCGCATGGTCACGTGGTAGCCGCGGTAGGTGCGGTGGCGTTCGTAGCGGACGTCGATCGGCCGGTGGAAGTAGGAGATGGTGAAGCGGCCGGAAATGCCGGGTGCCGTGTTCCGGATTTCGGTCGGCAGCTTCATCAGGTTGAGCAGATAGGCGTCGAGCCGGTCCTTGAGCTTCATCGGGATCTCGACCTTGGTGCCGAGGTCGCCGTCGATCCGGAACGAATAGTAGAACGATTCCTTCTCGACCTTGAAGTGGATGTCCGAAGCCCTCGTGCGCACGGCATCGGACATGATGGTCGCGATGAGCTGTGCCATCGGCTCGGTGTAGTCGGTGGTGACATCGAAGTCGTGGATGCCGTCATCCATGTCCTCCACATCGATGGCCTCGAGCTCGGATTTGCTCGGTCCGCTGTTGGTGGCGACCGATTCGATCGCGCGGCCGATTTCCGACGACAGCGTGACGATTTTGACCAGTTCGAAGTGGGGAAAGCGGGGGGCGAGGTATTCCTCGGCGAGCGGACTCCAGGGGTTGGCGACGGCGACGATGAGCTTGTCGGTTCCCGCCATGCAAAGTGGCGCGAAGGCGCCGCGGGTCATGACCGTCGAGTCGCAGGCCGAATGCAGGTCGGAGTCGCAGAATTCGGCAACTTTGGGGAAGAAGGGCAGGCCGTTGATTTTCGCGATGGCCGCCATGAAGCTGTAGCGGGTGACGCGGTTTGGAACCTGGTCCTGGGCCAGTTCGCTGTAACTGGGGTCATGGGCGCCCAGCTCGGCCATGATCTGGCGGCTGATCATCTCATTGAAGGAAATGCCGTCGAATTCGATCATAATTCGAAGTGTTTCCGGGTGAGAAAGCTCCAGTTCTCGTAGTCGAGCCGGACCACCGTGACGAAGGGCCGGATGCCGAAGCGTTTGTAGACCGCGGCGCGGATTTCGTCGGCGAGGATCATCGATGCGACCGGGTTGACGGATGCGGTGCCGATGGCGTCGGTATCCTCGGCATACATGACGGGTGAGAGCAGGACCCGTGCGATTTCGTGGATGCGGTCGAAGGAGTCGTAGAACGCCGACGGGGCGATGAGCTTGCCTCCGAAGGGAATCATCGGCGGTGCTGGCGAAAGGGTCGCCGCGACCTTGTTGCCGAGATCCAGAATGGCCGGCGAGATGTGTTCCTCCTCATGGCCCTGGACCCGCGCGAGGATCTCGATCAGGTCCGCGGGTTTGTCCTCCATGTGGAAGTCGCGGGCCAGACTCATTGCCTGGTTGAGCTCCGTCGGGGTGGCGGCACGCGATTCGTGGATGGCGGCCGCGGTTTGCTCCAGGCACAACTCCGCATAGTCCCACGGATCTCCGTCCGCCATCTGCGGTGTCAGTGGAGGCAAGGGCGGACTTGCGGACGGTGTGGCTTCGTTGGAAGGGTTGAAGGGTGAGGAGCTTTGCAACATCGCTGTGGGTTGCGGGATGATGAATTGCGACGCGGGAGGCGCGCCAAGGGATGAATCCGTCTTCCCAATTCGCGGATGAGATCAGTGGCCGCCTGCGGGGATGACCACCTTGGCGCGCGGATAGTAGGGGGCCTGAGTGGGTTGCAGGCCGCGGACGGCGCGGGGCAGGTTCGGCTCGTGGGCAGGTCCGGGATTGTAGGGGTCGATCCAGTTGTGGTCCTTGCCGATAGCGGTCGAGCGCTTGATGCGGTTGCTCATGTTCGAACTGGCCACACCGCTTTGCGGGTTGTAGGAGGTCGGGGTCACGACGAAGACCAGGCTGTTTTTTTCCTTGCTGGCATCCTTGCTCTTGAAGAAGAAATTCAGCACCGGGATATCGCCGAGAACGGGCACCTTGTTCTTGTTGTCCGATTCGACTTCACCGTAGAAGCCGCCGACGACCAGCGAGTGTCCATCGGGGATGCGTGCGAGCGTTTCGATCATGGATTCGGTGACCTGCGGGTATTCGTTGCCCGAGGTGCCGGTGATCGAGCCGGTGATTTGGGCGGAGCGCGGCCTCATTTTCATGCGGATCGTGCCATCGGGCAGGAGCGTGGGAGTGACCACGATCGAAATGCCGATTTCGCGGTGGGCTTCCGGGTCGGTGTCGATGCTTTTGTCGCCTTGGTCGATCTTGTAGCGGACTTCTTCCGTCACGGTGGGTTGAGCGCCTACTCCGGTCGATGCCTGGGTTGTCTGGGTGGTGAGGATCGGAATCCGGTCGATGATCGAGATGGTGGCGCGTTCGTTGTCTTCGGTGATGAGCGTCGGGTTCGAGACCTGGCTGGCGAGGTTGCCTTCCGAGAGGGCCCTGAGGACTCCGCTGATCTGGAGCGGGGTCAGGACGAGGTTCGCGTCGGCGAAGAGTTCACTGGTGTCGTCAATCCCGAAGACGGAATTCAAGTTGCGGGCCAGCCCGATGTCCGTGCCGTCCGCACCGAGCGAGTTCGCCCAGTTGATGCCGGTGCGCTCCGCGGCGCTGCTGTTGATGCGGAGGATCTTGGTCTCGACGATGATCTGGCCCTTGGCCTTGTCGATGCCGTGAAGCAGTTTCTGGGCGGCTTCGATGCGGTGGGCCGAATCGATGATGATGATGGTGTTGGTTTTCGGCTCGAAATTGACGATTCCGGTGCCCGGGCTGAGCACGGGACGGATCAGATCCTTGATGGTTTCGACATCGGTCGGGCGGAGGTAGCGCAGTTGATAGTGAAATTCCGAGCTTGGAAGTTGTCCCAGTTGGGCCTGGGTGAGGGCGTAGATGGTGTTGCCTTTGACATGCAGCGAGAGCCCATACATGAACGCCAACTCCTCCATCTGCTGGAGCGGGTCACCGTCATTGAGGTGGCCGGTGACGGTGAATTCCGGGCCGGCGATCTTGCTGTTGTGGAAATACTGGCGGCCTGCGGATTTCGACAGGAACTGGAAGATGTCGTTGAGGCTGGCGTCCTTGATGATGAAGCCTTCGCCGGCTTTCTGGGCAGGCTCCTGAGCCGCAGTGTCCGGCACCTGGATGGCGCCGGGCTCGCTGCCACCCGGAGCTGCCGGGGTGGTGCCGACGGGGGCTGTTGCCGGCGTTGTCGGCTCGATCGCGGGCGCGGCGGGTTCGATGGCTGCGGGCGCGGTGGGTTCGACGGCTGCGGGCGCGGCGGGTTCGACGGCCGCGGGCGCGGTGGGTTCGACGGCTGCCGGTGCGGTGGGCTCGACGGCTGCCGGTGCGGTGGCCTCCACGGGGGCGATTTCAACCGTCCCGGTTTCGACGGGTTCGATCAGCGAATTGTCGGTGGGGTTCTGTGCCCGGATGGGAACAGCGAACAAGCCAGCTGCGATGAGAGTAAGGTGTAGGGCGGCTTTCATGGTATTCTTGGTTTGGATCGGTCTATGGGGCTCTGGAAATCAGAAGTTGGTTTCGGCATCGATGACGAGAGGCGAGTCTTTTTTCTCCGCGGCCATGCCGGGAGTGCTGATGCCGTCGGTTCCCTGTTGCATGCCGGGTGGCAGGAGGTTGATCTGGACGGCGGCGACTTCACCGCTGTCAACCTTCTTGAACTCGATTTTGAGGGCATCCACCGCGACCACCTCGACTTCGGTGTTGCGTCCTTTGTGGCTGAGCTGGATGCGGTCGCCCTTCTTGTAGGACTTGGAGCCGATCAGGAAACGTTCTTCGGAAGGCATGATCGTGTTCACCTTGATGCGGCTGATGATTTCGGTGAAAGAGGTCGGTTTCGCAGAGGCGAAGCGGCGGTTGCTGCTGGGGTCCGGCTTGGGAGCCAGGGGCTTGGCATTCGGATCCTGGATCTGCCCCAGCGGATCCAGGGTGCGGCCGTTCATGGCCAGGCTGGTGAGAAGCTTGGCCAGGTAGGATTCCATCATGTCCGGATCCACGAAACGCGATGCCGGGATGCTGTTTTCTTCGGCCACAACCGCAGATGGGGCAGTTGCGGCAGGAGCGGGCATGGGAATGGCGCTGCCCTGGGCGTTTGCGGGCTGGCTGATGGAAATGAGGGTGCAGAAACCGGCCAGGAGGGCAGGCGGCCATCCTTGCGGAGTGCGTGCCGTGGTCGGGAGTGTGGCGTTCGAGTTCATGCCTTGGGATCAGGAGAGTGGTGGGCGTGGGCGGCCTGCAGTGTTAGTTTTCCCAGGCGGTGTAGGTGACCTGGAAGTTCATGAGCGAAGGACTGGTGGCCAGCGGTTCCATCTTGAACTCCTCGAGCTGCAGCTGGGGCATGCGGGTTTCGAGCTCGAGGAAGGCCTTCTGCATGGTGCGGTAAGTGCCGCGGAAGGCGATGCGGACGCTGGTGGATTTCTGGGCGGAGGCCATCCCGAAGCCGGATTCCGACTGGGCCCGCTCGAACGAGGTTTGGGTGATTTCGTTCTTCGGCTGCTTGTCGTAAATGGCGCGCAAGTTCGTTCCCACGGCACTGGCTGTTTCCAGTGACAGCTGCTTGGTCCAACGGTCGAGGTGCTTCCTGTCCTTGATGATTTGGGACTCGACCTTGCGGCTTTCGCGCTCGGCGGTCTGGTGGGTCTGGTAGTCCTGGATTTTGGTCTGGTAGGAATCAAACATCTTGGATTTGACCGTGTAGCCGATGGCCACCACGGCAATGCCGAGGAGGATCGGGATCACAATCCCGAAGAGGATGATGGATTGGCGGTAGATATTCATGCTCAGGGTGCTGCGGGTACGGTGATCGCCATCGGGTCGGTCGCCTCGAAACGCTGGGTGATGGTGAGGTCGAAGGTGAAGGGGTAGGTGGTTTCGTCGGTCATCACCATCTCCTCGAAGGATACCGGGCGGAAGGTGTTGTTTTCCTGGGTCCTGACGTTGATGGTGATGCTGCGGTTGCCGGCGTCGGGCTGATAGGCCGAGTTGCCGGTGATCCGTGCGATTTCCGAAAAATGGGCGTTGATGCCGTCGCGGGTGTTCAGCTTGTTGAGGTATTCTAGGGCCTCGTCACGGGCGAAACCGGTGATTTTCCACGACTTCACGATGCCGATGGTGGATTGGCCGGGTGCTGTGTCCGGTTTGGCGGTGTAGGAACAGCCCTTGACGAGCATGCCGCCCTTTTCGGGGAAGAGCCTCGCGATGGATTCCATCACGACCCATGCCTTCGAGCGGTCCGCCAGCAGGTTGTTCCAATGGTCGATCCGCTTGCGTTCCGCATTGAGTTTGGAGAGGCGGGCCTTGGCGATGCCGGCATCGTTGGGGTTGAAAGACCATTCGGGTTTTTTCCTCAGGTCGAGGATGCCCATGCCGAAGAAACCGAGTCCCGCAACCGCGAGCAGCACGATCGCGATCCGCATGATCCTGGAAATGCGAAGGATGTTCATTTCCGCCTTGGTCGGATAGACCTCCACGATCTCGCGCGGTGTGGGAAGGAAGTCCTGAAGCGCCCATTGCTCGTCCTTGAGCATGGTGAAGGTGTTGCTCGAGACTCCCGCCTCGCCGGTGGCCGTCTGGCTGACGATGAGCGGCTCCGGGCACCATGTGGGGATGCCATCCACGGTGGGTGCCTTCAGCGTGGTGACCTCGCAATTGGCGAAATTGGCGCGAAGGTTGTTTTCGATGCTTTCATCGATGTCGCGGCCGAGCGGGATGATGTAGAGGTCCGGATCGAGGAATTCGAGCGAGACGCTGGTGGTGAGCAGGGCGTTGCGGAAGTTGGTGGCACGCTTCATGCCACGATGCTGCAAGGTGCGGACGAGCTTGAGGTCCGCGTGTTCGTTGAAGAACGCGAGCGCCGTGAACCACGGGTATTGAAGGATGGCGACGAAGGGCTTCGTCGGCTGCGACGGCAGCATCCGGGCCATGCCCATGAGGGCGACCAGGGGAGCGCTCAGTGCGTGGCTGATGATGGGAAAGTTGGCATTTTCCCCGGCTTTGCGCAGGAGCGCGAAAAACGGGGCGAATTGCTTGGTGATGGTGATGGTGGTGCCGATGCTCTCGCTGCCGGCCGCGGCATATGGGAGGACACGCCATGAGGCCAGGTTGGTGTCGACGGTGGTGTCTTCGAGAATGCTGACCGGGTTCTCGATCGCGGCCTTGCGCATTTCGGCAAGTGCCGCCGGGTTGTCGAGCTGCGGGTTGAGCTCCGAGGTGGCGAATTCATCCGCGACATGAAGAATGACGCCAATGGCATGCGCCTGCTGGCCATGGGCATACTTGATGATGCCGGCGATGAGGGATTCGGATTGTTCCTCGTTGCGCAGGATCTCCTCGCTGATGTCGGGACCCGGGGTCCAGGAAGAGGTTTTGCGGTTGTAATAGGCGCTGACGGTCACCGGGCCGTCCGGACGCAGGTGGAGCTGCAGGTCCAGATCCAGGGCGTTTTGATACCAGGCGGGATTTTTGGCCCGCGAGGTGTTGCCGTAAATGGTGCATGCCTGACGGTATTGCTGCCAAGGATTC
>CBFGOB010000131.1:0-7307 GCA_965650215.1 uncultured bacterium
CCCGCGTCAGCAGGTCCGCCGCGATCGGCGACGATCCCTCGGAGCACACCTCGATCAGCGTTGTCGCCAGCAGCGTGAGGAACAAGCCCATCAGGGTCGGTCCAAACCAATGCTGGAAGGTCTCGGTCGGCACAAAGGCCTGGATGGCCGCCGTGAGCACAAAGCCGAAAAAGATCCAGCGCAGGACCATCTTGGATCCCACCAGTCCTTCTCGCAGCAGACGCCGGAAATTGCCCGCACCGGGCATCAGCGAGCGCAGGACCAGCTGGACTTCCGGCCACACGAGATAATCCCGCGGCAATTCGACCGCATTCGGATTGGCTGGAATCCTCCCGGCTGCCACCAGTCGGTCGACAATCCATCCGGTGACCAGGGCCACCACCATCGAAAGCACGATGAACAACAGCATCCACTTCCAACCGATCAGGGCGGCGAGAATCAGGGTCAGGGAAATCGAATTCCACGGGCTTGCGATCAGGAAGGCAATCGTCTGACCCAAAGAGGTGCCGCGACGGTAGAGGCTCACCCCGACCATCAGGATCCCGTGATTGCACAAATCAAGCAGCACTCCCGCACCCACCGCCCGGAACAATCCGGACAGGGTGCCGCTCCGCCCCATGATGACCGCCACCAGCTCCCGCGGAAAACGACCGATCACCGCCACCGAAACCATCCCGAACAAGATCCCCCACCACGCCTTGGTCGCCAGCATCCAGCAGGCGTGGCCGAACACCTGCAAGGCATGTGGCACGCCGGGAAGCCACCCGTGCACCACGATCCCGGCAACAAAGACGGCCAGCGAGCCCCAAAGAAGGTAGTCGATCCGCTGCTGGCCCCCACCACAACAGGAACTTTCCGACTGCCCCGCCGCTTCCCCGCAGCAGGCCGACGGCTTGGGTTTGGGTGCCAGCGAAAACGATTCCGAAGCCATCGGACCTTGTCCAATGTTCAGAAACGATTTCCGCAGCGCCGCACGATCCTTGTCGTCGGGCGGCGGGGATTGGGAGCAACAGTCGGACATGCCTGCTCAGACGCTAAGGGCGAATCCGGGCCCTGTCCAGAGCCCCGGACAAGGGGACAGACCATCCATCCAAACGACGCCTCTGACGGACCGCGAGCTTTAGCTCGCCCCAACTCGCCGGGCACGTTTCAATCCCCGCAGCGTGAACCCGGCCCTCGACACCCTCTGCCTCTCCCTGGCGACCCATCACGAGCTTCACAAGGCCGGGCCCATCCTCTTCCTTGGCGCCGAACCTCACCCGGACTTGCCGGAATCGACAATCGGCTGGCAGCCGTTCAAACCCAAGGCCGATGCCTGGGACGCCATGGGCCGCCCACGCATCGACTCCATCCCGGACGCACGCTACCCGCTTGTCCTGGTCCTCCCGGGAAAATCCCGCGATGAAACCCTCGGGCTCTTCGCCACCGCACGCGAACACCTCGAAGACAGCGGCCACCTGCTTGTCGCCATGCCCAACAGCACCGGTGCCTCGCGCTTCGAAAAAGAACTCGAACAGGCGGCCGGCAACATCACCTCGATCCAAAAACACAAATGCCGTGCCTTCCATGCCCGCCACGACGGCTCATGGAACGAGGACCGCTTCGCGACATGGCGGCTGGCCGGTGCCCACCAGACGATTTCCGGCACTCCCTACCAAACCCTTGCCGGCATCTTCAGCTGCGAACACATCGACCCGGGTTCCCAGCTGCTTGCCGATCACCTGCCGGCCCACCTCACCGGCAGTGCCGCCGACCTCGGTGCCGCCTGGGGATATCTTTCCGACCAGCTGCTCACCCGCTGCCCGGGGATTTCAAGAATCGACCTCTACGAAGCCGATGCCCGCGCCCTCGAATGCGCGCGCCACAACCTGTCGCATCATACCCATGCCGCCATCACCTGCCAATGGCATGACCTGCGCCAAGCGATCGATGCCACGTATGATGTCATCGTCATGAATCCACCCTTCCATACCGGGCAAGCCACCGACCTCGAACTCGGCCGCAGCTTCATCCAGACCGCGGCAAAGGCCCTGCGCCGCGGCGGACAACTCTTCCTCGTCGCCAACCGCCAGCTCCCCTACGAATCCGAACTGGACGCCGCCAAACTCCGCTGGCGCAAAGCCCTCGAAACCCCCACCTTCAAACTCCTCTTCGCCAGCAAATAATCCTCTTTGAGCAAACAGCCTGTTTGAGCCGATGCGCATTCTTTCAACTCTGAGAGACGGAGAAAACGGTGGACACGGAGTAGATTTCAAAACCAAAACCTTAAAACCTCTTCTCCGTCCCTTCTTCCCTCCGTGGTCAGAAAAAGCCGACCGTCCTCGAACCAGAAACCAAGAATCAGGAACCAAGCACTCCCTCCCCCATGAAGCTCGTCAAACTCCTCTCCAACCTCGGCTACGGCTCGCGCAAGGAAGTCGAACGCCTGATCCGCCAGGGTGCGGTCACCGACATCCAAGGCCAAACCCTCGATTCGAAAACGCTTCCTCCTCACGACCAGATCCGCTTCCACGGCGAAGCCCTCGATCCGCCGTCGCCATTGACGATCATCCTCAACAAACCCGACGGCTACACCTGCAGCCTCGATGACCCGGGCTCGATCATCTACGACCTCCTGCCGGAGCGCTTCTCCCACCGCAACCCCGGGCTCAATCCGGTGGGCCGGCTCGACAAGGACACGACCGGCCTCCTGTTGATGACCGATGACGGCAAGCTGCTCCACAAAATCATCCACCCGAAATCCGCCTGCCACAAAGTCTATCATGCCGTCCTCGACCGTCCGCTCGAAGGCCACGAGGCGGAACTCTTTGCGTCGGGCACGCTGATGCTCAACAGCGAGACCCGACCGCTGCTGCCCGCGCGCTTGGAAGCCATCGGCGAGCGCGAAGCCCTCGTCACCCTGCACGAAGGCCGCTACCACCAGGTCCGCCGCATGTTCGCCGCCGCCGGCAATCACGTGCTCAGTCTCAAACGCATCTCCATCGGCGGCCTCCGCCTGCCCGATGACCTCCCCGAAGGCGAATGGCGCATCCTCAGCCCCGACGAAATCGCCGCGATCTTCAACCCAATAACAAATAACCGATAACGAATAACCTCCCTGCGAAGCAGGGTTATTCCGGCATCTCGACTTTGTCGCCCAGATGCCGTGGCTGGGTATCGAGGAAATTGACATCGAGCCACATTTTCACCCGCGCGCCGATCTCCCTCAGCTTGGTCTTGAAACCGGCCGCGGTCTCGACATCCCGGGCGACGAATCCGTAGGCCTCGATCCCGCTGGCCTCCGCCAGATAGATCGCCCTCTGGACCTGGAAGCGCTGGCTGATGAACAACACCGTGTCGGCGCCGAAAATCTCCTTTGCCCGCACCACCGAATCCAGCGTCCGCAATCCCGCGTAGTCGCTCACGATCCGCTCGTTGGGAATGCCGCGTTCGATCAGCGAACGCCGCATCTTCTCCGGCTCATTGTAATACCGCGAACGGTTGTCACCGGAAACGATCAGGGTCTCGATCTTGCCCGCCTTCCACAAACGCTCGGCGGCATCGATCCGGTAACGGAAATAGAGATTCTCACGCCCCTTGATCCGGTCGGTGGTGCCGAAGACCAGCGCGACCTTGACCGCGGGAACCTCGTCGATGCGATCAAAGACCCTGCCGCGTGAAGACCACACCGCGGTGAGGTTGGCATAGACGACCACCCACAGGCACAGCGCGACCAGAAGCGCGACCCCGATTCCGGTAACGCGCATGGCTTTGGGCCAGGCCATGATGTTCAGCAACGCTTTCACCGGCTTCGCGAAATTTGCACTTCAGGCTGACGCTTCGGCCAACTGAAAAACGCCTTGAAGGCCTCGGCCAGATTGCCGGCCAAGGGCCCGTCGGGTGCCAGCACGCGAAGACGGCCAGGGGTTTCCTTGAACCGCACTCCGGTAAAGCGACCGAGCAACTCCCCATCGATCTCCACCGGCAGCTCCCGGTCGGAAGTCACGGTGAAGGCCTCGGTCTGGAGGTAGGCGATCGATTTCATGACGTCGATCCCGCCAAAGGCGATCCCGCGCAGCGAGTCGAGCACGAGCCGGTAGCCCGCTTCCTTGTAAACCAACACATCGAGCTTGGAGTCGTGGTTGCTGGCGTTGCGGAACAGTTTGAACTGCCCGCCATACAAGGAGCCGTTGCCGGCCAGCACCGCCACCCCCGTCTCGCGGCGGCCATCGGCACACAATACCTCCATCTGCGGCGGGGTCTCACCGAGGACCTTCACCGCCGCCAGCAGATAAGCCAGCGGACCCAGGACTTTCTTCGACTCCCAGGTCGTCTCCTCGATCACCCGCGCGTCAAAACCAACCCCAGCCATCTGCACGAAGGGCGCGCCATTCGCCTCGAACAAATCCACCTCGCGGATCAGCCCGCGGTCGATGACTTCGAGGGCTTTGTCAAGCGACTGGCAGGAAATCCCCATCTCCCGGGCGAAGACATTCATGGTGCCGGCCGGGAGAATGCCCAGAATCGATCTCGATCCCGCCAAGCCCTGCACCACCTCGTTGAGCGTGCCATCGCCGCCGGCGGCAATCACGACCGGCCGGCCCTCGCGGGCAAAGCCGGCCGCCAACTCGCGCGCATTGCCGGCATGGCGCGTCTCGTGCAGCTCGAAGCGGTCCGCATGACGCCGCAAGAAACCCAAGACCCGCCCACCCTTCTGGCTTTTCGCCTTGGGGTTGAAAATGACCGGATACGGCTCAGGCATGCCTGCATTCTCCATGGCCCCGCGCGCGATCGCAACCGGATAGTCGCCCGATGCTCACAAGCCCTCCAGAACCTCGAGCAATTTCGCCACCGGCAGGCCCATCACATTGTCAAAATCCCCGTCGATGCCTGCCACAATCCGCTCCCCATGCTCCTGGATCCCGTAAGCCCCGGCCTTGTCCAAGGGGTTCACCAGACTGAGGTAACCCTCGATGTCCGCATCGGAAAGCTTGCGGAAAGTCACGTCGGTGTTCTGGTGAAACACCTGCCTCAAGCCGCCGGGGGCCATCACACACACCGCCGTGCACACCCGGTGCCTGCGACCCGAAAGCCTCCTCAGCATCGCACGCGCCTCCCCCAGATCGGCCGGCTTGCCCAAGGGCTCCCGATCAATGAACACCAGCGTGTCCGATCCGATCACCGCCGCCTCCGGACGCTGCAGGGCCACCGCCTCGGCCTTCAAGCCGGCATTCATCTCGCACAGCAACTCGGGGTCCATCGACGCATCGTGCAACTCCTCGGCGGGCGACGGCAACACCTCGAAGTCCACCCCAGCCTCCGCCAGCAGGGCATGCCGCCGCGGCGAAGCTGATGCCAGGATCACAGGAAATCGAAACGTGCGCGTCATCGCCGGGGACGCTCAATCATCCATCCCCAACAATCAATTTTCAATTTCCACCCCTGTTCTCCAGCGCATCCATCTCCCTCTGCAAAAATTCCATCACGCCACGCATCTTTTCAATGTGGTCTTCCAGACGCTGACGCGAAATCCGCGGACGCTCCGCAGCCTGCGGCTGTTCCCGCGCGGCGCGCATCGCCTCGGCACGCTCCCGCTCAAGCTGCTCGCGCATCTCGGCCTTGGCCAGAAGCGGATCGCTGCCTTCCTTCTCGAGCAAGCCGCGCAAGGCCGAAGAGGACATGATGAAGGAACGCGTCCGGTCGGCACGCGCCACCGTGATGCCGATCACCCGCCCGTTCAAATCCACCACCGGGCCGCCAACCTCATCGGGATCAATCCTCATGTCGGTTTGGATCGCACTCGAAAACGAATCGCGCACCGCACTGATCTCCGTGCCCATCTTCTCCATGTGCGAAAGCCGTGCTTTCATCGCCTCCGGCAACTTCGGACGATTGCCCAACAACACCTCCACCCGCTGCTCCCCATCCCCACGGCGCAAACGCAGCGGCACCTTGTCACCAGGTTCCTTGGGCACCAAGGCCGTGCGCAATTCCATCAAACCCGTCACCGGGCGGCCGTCCACCTCCAGAATCACATCACCAGGCCTGACCCCTGCCAGCGCCGCACCGGAACCGGCAGTGACTTCGCTGACCACCACGCCGCCACCGGCGGGATCCAGACGGCTGACCACCCCCAAAAAGGCCTGATCCCCATCCCGCAGCTTGCGCTCCTGCACACTCAAGACCCCAAAGCCGGCCAGACGGCCATCAGGCTGGGTCGCCGCGAGAAACGACCCCAACTTCAGCCGTTCCTCCGACCATTTGACCGCCGGAAACCGTTCGCCCTGCAACTCGAGCAAGGCCAAATCCTCCTCCGGATAGACCTTCGACATCTTTAGCTCCGCGGCCCTCCCGTCGCCCAACTCCGCCACCAAGGTGTCCGCACGATCCACGATCAAACTCCACTTGGTCAGGACCTTGCTCCCATCGCCCACCACCGTGCCATACGCCATACGCTCGGCGCCCGACCACACCCTCACCGTCGACTTCGCCGCCTCTTGCAAGGCCGGACCAAGCAGTTGATTGAATCGTTCGCTTTGGGCATCAATCGCCCGCTGCTCCTCAGGCCGCAGTAAGGGAATATCGGTTGCTGCCCCAGCGGACCCAGTTGAGGCCAGGATGGAGATCCCACACAAAACAGTTGTTTGAATCAAGAATTTCATCGAGTCTCGAAAAGTTCGTTCAAGCGCTTGAGGGTGACCATCAGCTCAAGCTCCTCGCCATCGCGGCGGATGCCGAGCGTGACCTGATCGCCGGCCCGTTGTTTGGCGAGGATTTGGAGCAATTCGGCTCCGTGCTTGAGGCGGCTGCCATTGATCGAGTGGATGACATCCCCGCGCCTGACTCCGGCCGCAGCGGCGGGCGATCCTTGGACCACTTGGTGGACCAGGACCCCTTTGAGGCCGCGGGGCATGCCCATGTCGATGCCCAGCACCGGCATTTCGGGATTCGCAAAGGGGTTGAGGGACAGCTTGCCCCAAGTGTGACCTTCCAGCAGGCGCTCCCAGTCCTCGCGGAAGCCGTCGATGCCAGAGTGATTGTTGTTCTGCAACGACTCACCGATCGACGAATTGATCGCGATGACCCGTCCCTGGAGATCAAAGAGCGGCCCACCGGAATCCCCGCCGATCAGGGTGCAGTCCGTGGTGAAAAGGGTCCCGGGACCGGTGGAAATGACGCGCCCGAACCTGACCGGTGGCGGGCGGTTGGGATCAAAGCCGGCCGAATGCCCCATCGCCACCACCCAGTCCCCGGCCTTCAGCCCTTCGGAACTGCCCATCGGCATCGCCGGCCACTCGCCGGGATCGGCGATGCGCAGCATCGCAATG